>JBAUTA010000551.1:0-1965 GCA_049581985.1 Kovacikia sp. | reverse complement strand
GCTGCTGGCTAGTCAACAGATTTTGGAGAGGTGGCAAAATTTTGTCCTCCTTCTCCCATTAGGTTACCATAAAGTTAACCGGATATGGATATAGCTATGGCTGTGGCATCAAACAAACAACCCATTATTATTCGTACAGAACGTGGGCTAACGATCGCAGGCACACGCATTACATTGTATGATGTCATGGATCATCTTGCAGCAGGCTGGGCACCGAAACTAATTCTGAACTGGCTCCCTTTGACAGAGGAGCAGCTTAATGCGGCACTTTCTTATATAGCTGCCAACCGAACTGAGGTAGAAGCAGAATATCAAACGGTCTTACAAGAAACTCAAGAAAGGCGAAAATATTGGGAAGACAGGTATCGGGAACGCTTAGCTCAAATTGCTAAACTGCCTCCAAAACCAGGGCAAGAGGAAGTTTATGCTAAACTCCAAGCCTGGAAAGCAAGGCTTGGGCTGACTGCATGATCATTCTGGTTGACTACAATTTGACAGGCTATGTCATTTTGTTTCAAGGGACTCTCGCGGTCGATGGTTGGTTGGATCTTCTCTCAATTCGTTTTGTGACCTTGCAAGAGGCTGGTTTGGCTGCTGATACGAACGACCGGATCATTTGGCGGTTCGCACAATCAAATCAAATGCTCCTACTGACTGCGAATCGAAACGCTAAAGGTGAAGATTCATTAGAGCAAACCATTCGCGAAGAAGGTACTTCTACATCCCTGCCTGTGATTACAATTGGAAATCTGGATCGATTGTTTGAGCGGGAATATCGGGAGCAGTGTAGCGCACGTCTGGCTGATATTGTTCTGTCAATTGAAAACTACCTGGGTGTTAGCCGCCTGTTTATTCCATGAGATGTTGGGTTCAGCTTGGGAATGTGGTGTCGCAATCGTATCAGTGAGAAACGCCGCATAACAAGTCGTTGCAGCGGCTGAATCGAGATGGTTGATGGGAGTTCAAGGTTGTTTGTCGCCGCTGAACTTGGTCGTTATGCGGCTTCGGTTATCGATGGGGATGTAACCGTAAAGTTGCCTCTTGGTTATTCAAGGTCAATCAATTCTTGAAGCATCATTAAGATAGTCTGGATCGCTAGAAGGGAGTTTTGAAACTGAATTAATGGGCAAACTAGATCTGCAATGACGCTGGATTAAGGCTATGTGGCGAGAAAAAATTGGGGGGATTCTCAGCTTTATCTTGGTTTTTGGGGGCATATTTTTCTTTCGCGGTTGTGGTGACATGATCCAGGTATACGATTCCATAACCATGAAGCGTGAAAACTGGAGTCCCTTCAGAGAACTAACAACTAATCGTAATCCGAAGCGTCAAGCTCAAGTGCAAGTGATTGCAGGTTTCTATGAAACTTTCCCTCAGAAAGAGCGATTACCTCAAACGAATCAAGATGTGCTGGAGATGTCAGACAAGTATTGTGAACTGAAAGCTAGTGTCACCCAAAGGGGACAAGTTTTTGCTTCTATTGCTGGTCAGTTGCAACGGCTTCTTGAAGAACCATCAGCGACAAGCATAGCGGATGAGCTTGCACTCAATTTGGTTACAGTATATGCGCTTGCAAATTCATACGTTTGTCCTGATAGCGGTGTTCAAATTTCTATTCGCCCTGAGTCTCCGAAAAATTATCTATTCACTGTTAAACAACAAGGTTTTGACGCTCAAGATGTTGACGCTGAATTTCATCAAAAACCAGATGCTAATTTACTCGTAGCTGGCTATGGAGCGTGTGCAGAAATTTACGAAATGGGCTTCATACAAGCATTGGAAAATAAAACAGCATCTTTCAGTAACACTCATAATATTAAAGTAGTCTACAATGCTGCTCACGAGCATTTATGCTCTGATGCCAAGTGAATACAGTTGGGGACTTGCAAAATGAATTCAGGAGAGGAATATCTTAAACGAACAGAAAGTGCAGTCATTAAAATTTTTGAGGGAATTGAGTCGTAC
>JBAUTA010000550.1:0-2269 GCA_049581985.1 Kovacikia sp. | reverse complement strand
CCTATGTTTGCTCGTTCTATGCTCACTACATTACTTACGCTAAAGATGAACTCGTTAACCTCCATTTTCCAATCCTAGAAAGAATTCTGTCATTGCTGCTGATTGGGGTTGGCTTCTGGCTAAAGTGGATAGAAATCAACAAAGTCGTCATTGTTAATAACTGGATGCTGTCTACAAATCTCTATCCGGAATTGTCAACAGAACAGATTACCGAAATTACCCAGCATCTCAAACAGAAATTTCCTGATCATGCAATTGTCTTTCGATCGATCAATGAGTTCATCGATGATGGCATTAAAACCATCCTGCAAAGGCACAGCTATCAGATGGTTGGCAGTCGTCAGGTGTATTTATTTAATCCCAACGCCCCAGCCCTATCGGCGAAACAAAAGCAACGCATGAAATGGCATCTAAAACAGGACTTCAAACTATTTGAAACCCATGGCTATCAAGTCATCAATGCTAATGAGCTGCTGCAAGCCAGCGATATTCCCAGAATTGTTGAACTATACAATGCCCTGTATTTACAAAAATATTCCGACAATAACCCCCATTTCAATCAAAACATTATTGCCTTAATGCGCAATAGTGGCTTTCTCGAATTGAGAGCCTTACGGAAAGCAGGCAAAATCGATGGCATCATTGGCTTTTATGTGCTCAATGGTGTAATGACCACTCCCCTCCTGGGGTATGACACACGTTTACCGCAGGAACTGGGCTTATATCGTATGTTGTCTGCTTGTTTGATCCAGATAGGAAACCAAAGGGGACTGATTTTTAACCAAAGCTCTGGAGTTGCTTCCTTTAAACGGCGACGGGGGTTTTCCGGTTGGATTGAATACAGTGCTGTGTTCCATCAGCATTTATCGTTTCATCGTCGCCTGGGTTGGCTCCTGTTGGGACGATTGGTCGATTTCATCGCAATTCCGTTGATGCGAAGATACAAGCTATAAGATCAAGGGCAGTACCCGCCAAATCTTCGATCCACTACTATCCGCTTCATTAACCAATTCGCGAGATCGTGACTTTGCCTCTGTCTTGACCAGGGATGCGGAGTTGGGTCGGAGTCTGAATAGGAGCAAGACGGGCGATCGCGACTCCGTCTTGAGCCAGAAGGATTTCTTCTCCTGCCTGGACTCGTTGGATGAGTTCGATGAGTTGATCTGATTGGGAGTTTTGGGGGAAAATTGAAAGAGAGCGGATAAGGAGTCATCATGCTATCTGTTGAAGGGACGTTCCAAAACGGTGTTGTGCAGCTTAATCAGCCTGTTGCTGGGCGGGATGGACAAAAAGTGCTGATTGTGTTTTTTCAGGATGAGAATGAACCACCCATTGTAGACTCAGCCTGGGATGATTTTGCTCAGCTCCTCAAGGACTGTCAGATCCATACAGGAATTCCTGACTTGGCCCATCAGCACGATCATTATCTCCACAGTACACCCAAGCGGGAAAATTAAGATTGATGAAAGTCTTTGTAGACACTGCCGCATGGATTGCGCTCGCTAATACTGATGATGAATTGCATCTTCGCGCAAACCTAATCATGAGCGACCTGCTGACTCAAAAGACGAGATTAGTGACAACTGAGTTTGCACTATTGGAAGTGGCAGATGCTCTCACTGCGCCAAACTTTCGATCCACTACCATCCGCTTCATTAACCGATTGCGCCAGACACCGATTTTACGCATCATTCCTCTTAGTGAAGAACTGTTGGCTAATGGTTGGATACTTTACAGTCAACGTTTAGATAAAGATTGGGGATTAACGGATTGCACCAGTTTTGTAGCCATGCTGAGCGAACACATCACCCAGGCGTTTACAAGCGATCGCCATTTTGAGCAAGCAGGATTCACAAAGCTTTTGTAGTGAGTAACTATTAACTCGGCAATAGAAGAGAATGCGGCCTGAAATGCTATCATAGTAAGCAAATGAAGAATTTGGAGCATTCACGTCTGCATTGACAACAGTTGCCGAGTTGATAGTAGCCATAGACCGTTTGACAGGTTTGACAGACTGGAAAATCGCAGGGCAGATTGCGCCATTTAGTCCCATTGTCAGCACTGTAGAAAATCGCATTTAAGATGTTTCGTCAACTGACTTCTTAGTGTTTACCAAGGGGTTTGGCAAGCGGTAACAACGGTTCAATCCGTTGCTATTCGACGGGCACGGTGTCGTTTACCGGATTTGTTAGTCCATACAGAAGCCTCGAAAGCGGCATTGGCAGGCACTCGTCGTGCCACCCTTACCCGCGATATGTCACCCCCTGCG
>JBAUTA010000549.1:0-4124 GCA_049581985.1 Kovacikia sp. | reverse complement strand
GACCTCAGCAACCTGCTCTTGGGTTAGATGGGATACCTCTAGAGCCGCTTTATAGTCCTGGTTCATCTGCCTGCCGATAGATTGACCCACGACACTGATAAACCCGGAGGCTTCCTCCAATCCCACCACATCCTGTAAGGTACCCGCTAACTCTCGAATTAAGTTACGTAAGAACCTATCCCGATCTAAGGGAATTGGAAGATCCTTCACGGGCATTTTGGACTCAAGAGCGGTATTCATAGTCATATCTCACGACTGAGGTTCGGCAGAATTTCACCTAAACTCTATAATGCCACCGAGCAGCATAACGTTTAATATAGCCAAAGAGGGAGATTACCCGTACAATCGCATCTTTTTATACAAGAAAATCCAATGATACCCCCAGTTTAGCCTGCGTAGCCAGGCGATCGGCATCAAGAACGGATAGTTGGGTTGCCTGCGATCGCGATCTGAAGCCTGAATCCCGCGTGTGGCTCAAGTTGCCAGTGCTCCATGAGGCGGTAAAGCAATCGGCAGCAAAACTCGGAAGGTTGTCCCTTTGTCCTCTTCACTGGAGACCAGGATTTGTCCTCCTAACGCATCAACACAGTGCTTGACGATCGCCAGACCCAACCCTGTTCCTGGAATTTTTCCCACATTTCCAGCTCGGTTAAAGCTCTCAAATAGATGGGGCAAATCCTTCTCTGGAATGCCAATCCCTTCATCCTGCACTTGAAAAATAATCTTATTATCCTGTCGCATCACCTCCAGTTGAATGGTTCCACAATGGGGAGAATATTTAATGGCATTGCTCAATAAATTGCAAAGGATCTGGCGCAGCAGTTTGGCATCCAGGTACACATTTGAGTCAGCGCAAAGATTAACCATTTGTAAATGGTAGTTTTTACCCGCGCTCAGCCGCAGTTCCCCCAGAAGACGACAACAGAAAAGGTTTAAGTCAAGCATCGTTGGCTCAACTGGAACCTTTTCTGCCTCAGATTTACCAATTAATAAAACATCCTCCATCAGTTGACTCATCTGGTCAACCGACTCCTGGATTATCCGGAGGTATTCAGCTTTCCTATCTTCACAAGGATTGGTATATTCGAGGAGCTGGGATGCGGTCAGAATTGCCGTCAAAGGATTCCCAAACTCATGCGAAACCATCGACACAAAGTAGGACTTTAGCTGACTCACGGTCTTTTCCCGATCGAGGGCCAAACGTAGTTCGTCTTCCGCCTGTCTCCGTTTTTTCATCTCCTGTTGTAACCGAAGCAAAGCCTCCTGGACTTTGTTACTTTGGGTAGCAACCTGAAGCCCCAACTGCTCATTTGCCTGTTTTAAAAAGTCCTCCCACTGCTTGCGCTCTGTAATATCGGTCAGCATTCCCAACGCACCCCTATATTGCCCCGCCTCATCAAACAGGGGATTGGTTGAGATAATCGTCCATAGATCAGACCCATCCCGACGCTGAAATTTGAAGTCGTGTCGTTCTTGAATTCCCTGGCGACGGCGTTCAACCATTCTGAACGCAATCTCTTGTCCGGCTTCATCCATAAACTCAAACATGGATGTCCCGATCATCTCGTCAATGCTATAGCCAAGCATATCCGCCATCATTTGATTGACGAAGGTTGTTTGGCTGCTGGCATCAATCACCCAAATCCCTTCCATGGCAGTTTCAACCATTTGACGGTAGGGAAATTCACCCCAACGGGAGGCTGCTGCCATCAACTGTTGTTTCACATTTACCAACTCGGTGGGTGTCCCATTTTCTACCAGATAAAAAGCGAATTCTGGCCTGCCCTGGGGATCGTAAACGAGACCCACTGTGAGACGAACCCAAACAACCTGTCCATCTTTAGATAACAGGCGCTTTCTAAGCTGATAGGATCTACGCTGTCCGGTGATCAGTTCTCGATAAAGCTCCCGATCAATGACCCCATCTTCGGGGTGGGTGAACGCAACAAATGGGACGGCATAGAGCTCTTCATGGGAATAACCCAGCAATTGCTGGAGGGCGGGATTAGTTTCAATGATGCGCTGATCTAAACTAATAATTCCAATGCCCAGCGCAGTGTTTTCAAAAATAGTGCGGAGTTGTTGTTCACTCCGGTGCAATAAATCAGCTTGGCGTTGAATCGTTCGTTGCAGCATCCATGGCGGAACTTCTTCATCAGCCGTAGAACTAGCAGGGCTACCCCTCTCCGGTTGCTGCTGCTCCTGCGGTTTGCGATGCTTAATCACCAGCAATACATTGGTTTCAGCCGTTGCCGTGATCCGCATTTCCAGATAACACCCATCCGCTTGCAGTATTCTAAAGGAACGCGGTTTATGCTGAGCGTGCTCCAAATACCATTGGATGTCTTGTACCTGTAGATCAATTAATTGGCCCTGGTCAATTAATCGATCTAAAATCTCATTCCAGTGCGGATGGGATTGGAGCCAGGCAATTGGCAAATTCCACAGTTCAACTAGCCTTTGATTGAACCGAACTAACCGACGACTGGAACTAAACAAAGCAATCGAATCATCAACCTGTTCCAGGATTAGCGTTAGCCCATCAACCCCAGCCCCATCTAAATCCCCTGGATCCTCAACGGACGGGTAAGATGAGTCCTGCGCTAATTCAGAGAAAGTCATAATGCACCCTGTATCGCAAGGATTTTACCCCTGCATCTCAATTGTAAAATTCTTAAATCTCATATTCTGAGAACCCACCTTTGCAGCGATTGGCTATTCTGCAACCAGTGGATTAGCTGTATTAGCCAGGGGATTGCGTAAACTAGCCCACACGATATACCGCTGCTTTGAGACACTGATGAGGGCGGGAACGCCCTGCCAAACCAACTCGCAGCCAAATTGATAGACCTCCAGTCGATCGCCAATACGGAACTCTTTGTCTAACCGATACAGCTCGTTACCATAGGTCATGCCATCTTGAAAGGCGTGATCCATGTAGAACTTAAACCAGGAAACTTGCTGCTCTGGGATCGTATTGGGAGCAGACTCTAGAGTCGCAGGCGAATGGGTGAGAGAGCGCATCAACACCTTCCTTGATGAAGTAGGAATAAGAAATCACGGGGCTTTTCAGCACAAATGAGGCGCAGGTAAACCGTGCTGTCAAATATTCTACGAAAAGTTAATTAAAAATAAAAATCTCATTGCCTCTGGATGCAGTCGGTTTTGCAACGCAAATCAAGACAACAAAACATGTAACAAAATATTAACTTGCCTTATTTTGTAATATTTCTTCGCGGATGGCAAGGGAGGCTGGATAGATTTCTTTAATGCCCACGATAATTTTAGGTTGATCTTCTGATGACAGAGTTCGCATGGGATCGACTTTAGATGACCTGGCACGGTTAGCTTCCCGAGGGGAAATGTTTCTTCACAGAACTTAAATGTCGGTAAAACTTAACAATCTTTTTTAAGATATGTTTCTTTTGTTGCGTTGCTGGGAACCCTCTATTGAGCAAGCGCTCACCCGGTGGATTAAGCATCCAGGCTTTTGCTTCAGAAGACGCTCACGTTGTCAAGCGGATGTGCGGCTTAAACAGGAGTCAGCTATTTCCCTCTAAACCTCTCAAGCAGACGCCTGCTCGCCTTGAACAGGGGAACCGTCTGAATCAGCCGTATGTGTACAAGAGACGAGCCAATTAAGACTGGAGTAATCAAGTGGATAGTCCTTTGATCAAAAGTAGAGCCATCGGACATGACAATCTGCCGTTATTTTTCAAGTCCTTAGCGAAGGCAGCAGGTGTCCTTGTTACCGCAATTGGTTGGGTCGTTATCCTTGGCTGGCTCTTCGATATTCCAACCTTGAAGAGCATTCTGCCCCTATGGGTGACGATGAAAGCGAATACTGCGATCGGCTTTATTTTGGGTGGCAGTGCCCTCTGGCAACTTTCTAAATCCCCACGCCGCTCCCCTTACGCTGCTCGGATTTTGGCGGCGATCGTGCTCTGCATTGGGTTATTGACCCTAATTCAGTATGGTTTTGGGATCAGCCTGGGAATTGATCAGCTCCTGTTTCAAGAGTCAGCAACCGCCGTAGGGACCTCTGCTCCAGGGCGGATGGCGGCCAACACAGCTCTGAACTTTTTGCTGCTGGGATCTGCCCTATTCCTGTTGAGCAGACCCCG
>JBAUTA010000548.1:0-5844 GCA_049581985.1 Kovacikia sp. | reverse complement strand
TACCCATTGCCCCTAGTTCATCGCCGATTATGCAGTTGTTCAAGAAATTCATCGGTTTATTTCTTATCAGCATTCTGATTGGAATTAGCTCAACTTCAGTAGCACTGGCCCAAATTCAATCAGCCCTACCGGGGAGAGATCTGGCTAGAAGCGTCCAGATCCAAACCATTTCGATCCGTGAATTGCCGTCCGAGGCGCAGAAAACCATTAATCTGATTAACAAGGGCGGACCTTTTCCCTATGGACAAGATGGAATTATTTTTGGGAATCGGGAAGGAATCCTGCCAAAAGCTCCCCGCGGATATTACCGGGAATATACCGTCCGAACTCCTGGTTTACCGACGCGAGGAGCACGCCGGATCGTAACCGGAGAAAATGGCGAGTTTTACTATACAAATAATCACTATAAAAGCTTTTTTAGAGTCAGGATGAACTAACCCCATGGCAGCACTTGATCAGATTTTTCAGGGCGATCGCCAACCCGGACTCTACCGCCTAACCCCAGAAGTCAATCTGGATTTATTCTCTGTGAAGCTCCAGGAACAGGGTTGGAATTTGTTTTATCTTGAGGGGGAGAATATCACCAACAAATCAGAATTCCTTCAAGAATGTGCCAGAGCCATGAACTTTCCATCCTATTTTGGCAATAACTGGGATGCCTTTGAAGAATGTCTTGCAGACCCAACCATTGCTTTAGGAACGAAGTCAATTCTTCTCTTTCACCATCCAGACAAATTTGCTGAGAATGAGCCGTCCCAATGGTCGATCGCCGTCCATATTTTGCAAACAATGGTTGAATATTGGCGAGAAAAGACAGTTCCCGTCTATGTTCTGTTCAAAACAGAACAACCCATTTTAGCGGAGCTAGAAGTTTTATAGCCATAGCCATCCTGGTTAGGACAGGGTGCAGGGGTGGAACCCCTGGCTAGGGGCAACGCCCCCACTCCCGCCTGAATCCTCTGTCCGAATCAAACTGGCGACCGCTATAGGACGATCGGTAAAATCAGCGAGGAAGCTGCGCCTACGATCTCGACAAACCTGTACGCCCCTAATCCCCTGATTATAGCGATTTGCACTTGGGTGAAGTACAGAAATGTGAAGTACGGTGGGGTGCTTCGCCCCCCACCGTACTTCACACCCTTGAAAAAGGCTATAACGACCCTTCAAATTGGGATAAGCGCTCCCTCGTAACCGACCCTTACCGCTACTCGCTAAAATTAGTAAAGTTTCCAAAACCTTTTTCACCCATGCCCCTGAACTCGCCCACTGAATTTCTGGATGCCTTTGACGTTGTGGTCGTGGGAGCAGGGCACTCCGGTTGTGAAGCAGCGCTGGCAACCGCGCGGTTGGGGTGTCGCACCTTACTGCTGACGCTCAACCTGGACAAAATTGCCTGGCAGCCGTGTAATCCGGCGGTAGGTGGTCCAGCAAAATCCCAACTGGTGCATGAAGTGGATGCCCTGGGTGGGGAGATCGGCAAGATTGCAGACCGCACCTACCTGCAAAAGCGCATCCTCAACTCCTCTAGAGGGCCGGCAGTCTGGGCACTACGGGCACAAACGGACAAGCGGGACTATGCAGCCGTCATGAAAGGGATTATCGAGAATCAGGAAAACCTGACCATTCGTGAGGGCATGGCGATCGATCTGGTTCTGGGTACCCATGATCAGGTGATTGGGGTCCAAACTTACTTCGGCGTAGCCTTTCAGTGCAAAGCCGTGATTCTAACCACAGGCACCTTCCTGGGTGGCAAGATTTGGGTCGGCAACAAGTCGATGGCTGCGGGACGGGCTGGCGAATTTGCCGCCGTTGGGCTGACAGAAACCTTGAATCGACTGGGGTTTGAGACAGGACGGTTAAAGACAGGTACCCCTGCCCGCGTCGATCGCCGCTCCGTCAATTTTTCCGATCTAGAACCCCAACCCGGTGATTCAGAGGTTCGTTGGTTCAGCTTTGATCCATCGGCCTGGGTTGAGCGGGAGCAGATTCCCTGCCACCTCACCCGCACCACCGCCGAAACCCACCGCATTATCCGGGAAAACCTGCATTTGTCACCTGTGTATGGCGGGTGGGTGGATGCCAAAGGCCCGCGCTATTGCCCCAGCATTGAGGACAAGATTGTGCGCTTTGCCGATAAGGAAAGCCATCAGATTTTTATTGAGCCAGAGGGACGGGAAACTCCAGAACTTTATATTCAGGGGTTTTCCACCGGATTGCCAGAGATGATTCAACTCCAAATGCTGCGATCGCTGCCCGGACTGGAAAGCTGCACAATGCTGCGTCCAGCGTATGCCGTGGAGTATGACTACCTGCCTGCAACCCAGTGCTACCCCACCTTGATGACCAAACAGATTGAAGGGCTGTTTTGTGCCGGTCAGATCAACGGCACCACAGGATACGAAGAAGCCGCTGCCCAGGGAATTGTCGCTGGAATTAACGCCGCTCGCTTCTGTCGCCACCAGGAGATGATCGTCTTCCCGCGGGAGCAGAGCTATATCGGCACACTGATTGATGATTTGTGTACGAAGGATCTGCGAGAACCCTATCGGATGCTGACTTCCCGTTCTGAATATCGCTTGCTGCTGCGATCGGACAATGCGGATCAACGCCTGACGCCACTGGGACGAGAAATTGGGCTAATCGACGATTACCGCTGGCAATTGTTTACCCACAAACAAGAACACATCGTTGCAGAGAAAGAACGGTTGCACGAAATCCGCATTAAGGAACACGGCGATCTGGGTAAGCAGATTGCAGACTACACGCAACAGGCAATCAAGGGTTCCGTAACTCTGGCGGACTTACTACGCAAGCCTGGGTTCCACTACGGGGATTTAGAACGCTTTGGGCTGGGAAATCTGGCCTGCGATCGGGCTGAGAAAGAAAGCGCAGAAATCGATATTAAATATGCAGGCTACATCCAACGTCAGCAAAACCAGATCGACCAAATTGCCCGTCAGGAACATCGCAAATTGCCACCCGATTTAGATTACGGCACCATTGCCACCCTCTCCAAGGAAGCTCGGGAAAAATTGGCGAAAGTCCGTCCGCTAACCGTTGGACAAGCCACTCGGATTGGCGGTGTGAATCCAGCAGATATAAATGCCCTATTGATTTACTTAGAAGTGCAAGCACGTCAAACTGAAAAGATTGGTCTATCAGGCTACGCAACCCATCAGGCTAATTCTCTCGCAGATGGTCATCCTACAGAAACCATGCCTCATTTGTAATCGTGTCTCCCAATGCCAAACTGGGCAGAATCCCTATTTCATCCACGAGTTTGAGCACTCCCTATTTGTGGTGGGTGACCATCAGTTTCATCCAGGCTACTCACTTATTTTGCTCAAACAACACGTCCGCGAGTTGCATGAACTTGATCCATCTGTTCAAATTGCCCTATTTCAAGAGTTGATGACAGCAACCGCCGCGATCGTTCATACCTTCCGTCCCTGGAAAATGAACCACGCCTGCTACGGGAATGCTGAACCACATATCCATTGGCATTTATTTCCCCGGTATCATTCTGACCCTGATTGCGACAACCACCCCTGGCTCCATAGTTCCCTATTTAAGAACCATCGAATTAATCCAGAAACAGCCCAGGCTTTGAGTAGACAGATCCGGGTGAGTCTAGCAGAACGAAGGACTCCCTAAAACACACTCAGCAATTTATCTATCCACCCAGTATCTATTCACCCAGATCTATCCACCCCGTAGGTTATGGTGGCGATAATAGGCGTAAGTATCAAACAATGCTCCGACAATGCCGCACGTTATTCCAATAATTAATAATCCTTCTACCGCATCCCCACTCCCAAAAACTGCCAAAAACCTGAGAATTTGGGTCGATCCGGTTTGAGCGATCGGCTCAATTATGGGAATTTGACCGATCAAAGCTAGCCCACACAAAACGGTGCCGATCAGTAAAACCGGAGCAATAAAACTGAGCACACTTGTCAGAATTAGAGAACGGAGGAAAGACACTGAAATCATCATGGATCGATAATAGGCTGGGTAAGCCAGATTGACGGTATCGTAGGAAACCACCAACCCCTATTTCCACCATAGGAGCGATCACGGCCGACACACCAAAACAGTCGGAAATCTTAAATTCTCATTAAGAATCTTGGTGAATCTGTGTGAAGCATCAACCATCAAATGCCAGGAAAAGCCCAGTCATCGTCAGTCGCAAGGGCTTAGCGTTCGGACAAAAACCGTTACTAAACCCGAAAGTATACCTGCCGAATGCTGAGTCCCACAGCCGATCGGGTCTATTTCTGTTTTCATCCCTGTAAAGTTTAAATCTATTCTCCCCCCTCCCTCAAAACTTAAACCTCAAAACTTAAAATCCAAAACTCAAAACTTAAACCTCAAAATTCAAAACTCCCGATCAATCCGCTATCCTTGCTCTATCCCTGCTAACATTGTCTTTGAGTTTTCGCTGGTGAACGAAATACCTATCAATTACGAACTGAAATTATGGAGCCGAAGGTTGCTAGCAGCAGCCCTTCTGGGGGGTCAGGTAATGGTGCATTTACTGGCAGGCAAAATCCATCGTCGCAATACGTTGGAGCAAATGGCAGTTGTTGGACCGGAGTCTCTATTAATTGCCCTGCTGACCGCTGCCTTTGTTGGGATGGTTTTTACAATTCAGGTATCAAGAGAATTCATTAATTTAGGAGCTGGTAGTGCAGTGGGGGGAGTTTTGGCGCTTTCCCTTGCCCGTGAGCTGGCTCCCGTGCTAACTGCGGTGATTATGGCAGGCCGGGTGGGATCTGCCTTTGCCGCAGAAATTGGCACAATGCAGGTAACAGAGCAAATTGATGCCCTTTACATGCTAAAAACCGATCCCATTGATTACCTCGTGATTCCACGGGTGATTGCCTGCTGCCTGATGGTGCCTATTTTAACGGTCCTCTCTCTGCTGACAGGCTTGATTGGAGGCATGTTCATTTCCTACAGCTTGTATGGCATTCCCCATAAGGTCTTTTTCGACTCTGTTCAGAATTTTTTGACGACCTGGGATCTTTGCAGTGCCCCGATCAAAGGGTTTTGCTTTGGAGCGCTAATCGCAATCATTGGTTCAAGCTGGGGTCTGACCACTACAGGTGGTGCAAAGGGAGTTGGACAATCCACCACCACCGCCGTCGTTACCGCGCTACTTGCCATTTTTATTTCCAATTTCTTCCTGTCCTGGCTGATGTTTCAGGGGCTTGGCAGTGCCGTTACAAGAGGAATCTAATTGGAAAAAGGTCCAGAATCCTGAATTCTGGTTCATGGCAGGAAGCTGCCTATCCGCCCGACCCTATAGAATCCAACCCTATAGAATCCCAACCTTATAGAATAGAAAGGTAAATCAGTAGAACCCATCCAGTGGGCATAATGTCTTGTGACAACGGCTTCTTCACCTTTATCAGCACAAACGGTTGAACTATCCCCAAGCTACTTCCTCCCGATCTCCCTTGTGGTCGTTGCGATTCCCTGCTTATTGGTTCAGGTCTGGGTTAGTTTAGCGATTGCCCTATTGGGGTTGTTCCTGCTGTTTCAGGCAGTCACTATCCGGCTCAAATTCACAGAAACTGATTTAGATATTTACCGAAGTGAAACTCTAATCCGCCGCTTTCCTTTTCAGGATTGGCAAAACTGGCGCATTTTCTGGCTCCCCGTTCCCATCCTATTTTATTTTAAAGAAGTTAAAAGTATCCACTTTTTACCTATCCTGTTTGATCCCAAAACCCTCCGGATTTGTCTTGAGGCCCGCATACCGCTCAACCAGGCCCCTTAGCCAGGCCGATTCAATCTGGCACCGATCCCTTAGCTTCTAGCTACTGGCACTCTAACTGC
>JBAUTA010000547.1:0-3671 GCA_049581985.1 Kovacikia sp. | reverse complement strand
GGCTGCGGGAATGGCAGCCGCCCTCTGTGTGGAACAGGGATGCCAGCCAAGAAACCTGCAGGTGCGATCGCTCCAGGACGCGCTAGTGAGTGACCCGATCGCGCCAGTTGCGGTGATCCCGCTGCTTAACCTGCCCCCCAACCATCCTGACTGGCAATACTGGCAGCATTACTATCTAGACCATCCGGAAGCCTATCCCCAGACTGGCAACTGTCCAGCTAAAAACAGCTTGCAGGCAGATGAAAAAACAGAGGAGATTGAAAAATCCCATCCGAATGTTTCTGAAACTCGTTCTGAGAGAATTTCAGGGATTTTTTGTCGAGCCGCCGACCAAACCTACACAATTTTGATCGCTGAACCAAAATCGTTCAGCGGTCAAAGTTTTAGCCTGGTTACTCTCCATCCTGAGATTGACGAGCAACTTCAGACGATCGCCCACGGACAAGCCATTCAAGTCGCGGGCCACCTGAACCATGCTGGAAACTGGGTGTTAGCCAGCAAAATTACACCCGGATGATATGAGCCGTAGCCCTATGGGGTAGGACGGGGGGTGCATCCCAATTCTGCAGATGTCATTCTGAACGCTGCAATCGCGGAGTGAAGAATCTCGATTTGTCGGATAAGACGGAGATCCTTCATTACACTCCGTTTCATTCAGGATGACAAAACTGGGATGCACCCAGGACGGGGTGCAGAGGTTGGAACCCCTGACGGGAACGCCCCCACTCCCCCTTGAATCCTCTGTCCTGATCAATCTGGCAATAGCTGTAACCACCCCAAAATTAGAGGGGTTTCAGCAACCGAGGCTTAAAATGTCCAGATTCGCAGGGAAAAATTCGAGAGATTGATTCTCTCTGTCGCGGATCAATGGAAAAAACCTGCCTGCAAAGGGAGATTGTTTCTGAAAATGGCCTAAGCCAGTGAAATTTCTGGTGCGATCGGTTCCCAACTGGATAACCGATCCCTCGCATCTTGCCCGCAGAACTAACCCTCAGTCAAGAACGATCTGACGGGGTCAAAAAACTTTAAAGCATCTAGAAATAGGATTTTTAAAGTTTGAGATAACCCTCAGACCTATCCTGACGAACGATTAGGCTATTGGTCGAGATAACGCCGTCGGAATTCCCTGGCTAGGTTTCTCCCCCAAGTCGTCAGAAACCGTCAATTTAGAAGGTTTGCACCGCTTAACCGAAACAGTGATGCCTAGGGCACCCTCCTGCTCCAAATCCGCAACGTAGCCAGCTTTAGAGGCTTCAGCTAACTTTGATCCCAAAAAGGGACCAAAATAGTACGTGCAACGGGGAGTTTCAGTTTTTACCTCAACCCACCAAGCTAATCCGGACGTGTTTAACAAAGTCGTTAAAAGTTCTTGCATTACTCCTCTGCTGATTTAACCAAGGGTCTACTTAGAAAATGGACAATGAACATAGGCAGCGGTCAAGGAGGGAATCCTGAATTCTGAGTTGTGAGCGTTTAAATTCTTAGCCCCACTCCCATCATTGACTGCCTATCGCCTAATGTTCGTTTTTGCTGCTGAATCTCATTTGTTGGATCAAAACTAAGGTGCCTTAAATGGTTACCCCGAATTATCCTCGGTTGTTTCTTCAAATTTTGTTATATTTCGCTACTTTTTTTCAACCCTATTCTATTTTCTAATCGATTTAATTGCCATGTATTAGACCAACGTTGACGACAGATTTCGTAAAGTGCCATTCCCGCAGCCACAGATGCATTCAAACTGGGGGTATTTCCTTGCAGGGGAACGGAAACTAAATGATCGCAGGAGCGCTGGGTCAGCAGGCTCAGTCCCTCCCCTTCGGCTCCAATCACCAGGGCGATCGGACCGGAAAATTGAACGGTATGGAGGGGTTGGCTAGCGGTAGAAGCAGTGCCATAGATCCAGAAACCTGCTGCTTTGAGTTCTTCCAACGCACGGCTAAGGTTAACAACCCTGGCAACCGGAAAGGTTTCCAGGGCACCCGTTGCGACTTTAATTACAGTTGAGGTCACCCCGACGGCACGCCGCTGGGGTATGACCAAACCCTGCGCTCCCATCGCCTCCGCAGTGCGAATAATGGCCCCTAAGTTGTGGGGATCTGTGATTCCATCTGCAATGATCACCACTGGCTGGTCAGAGGTCGCCTTTGCTTGTTCGATCAGATCGGCCAATTCGATATAGGCATGGGGGGCAACCTGGGCGGCAATTCCCTGGTGGTTGGCTCTCTGCGTCAGTTGGTCAAGTCGTTGGGGTTCAACTTCGTCGATTACGGTGCCGTTGGCTTTTGCCTGAAATAAGAGTTGATGGAAGCGGGGATCATATCGCAGTCGGGAGGTAATCCAGATTCGGTTCAGGTTGCGCTCGTTTTCCAGGGCAGTTTGAACCGGGTGGCGTCCATAGATCAGATCGGGTTCTTCGGGGTTTGTATCAGAATTTTGGGGAGGCAGGTTCTGCTGGGCTTCTGCGTTAAAATGCCGTTCAAATTTATTAAACCGATCGCTGCGATGGGGCTCTGCCGAGGCGTGATTTTCTCTGAAACGAGATTCCGATTTACCAGACTTTTCACCCTGACGACGATCGCGAGGAGAGGCATCGTTCCTGAGCCGGGGTTCGGGTTTACTCGATTCGGTTTGATCTGGTTTACGAGTTGTTGGAACGGTTTTGAGGCGAGGCTCAGGAGAACTGGATTGATCCCTCCGCCGTGGCTTCAGGGAGATGTCCTCTGTATTTGTTTGTTGCGTTCGAGCCTCCAACTTTTTGCCGCCTTTTAGACGGGGCGCACGGGCAGATGGCTGACTTTTCCCGGCTTTGACCGGACGTTCTCGACGGGACTGGTTTTGAGATTTAGAAGTGGGTCTTTTAGCAGCCATAGGTTTCAAGGAAAGGAAGTAAATTGGGGAGCGCCCTCAAAAAGCGCTGGAAATTCAGCCTGAAATTGCTGTTGAGAATGGATAACCACCAACTGGAGGGTACTTTCGCAGGACAAGAGGGTTAGTCCCCTTGTCCACCAGGTTTCCCTCTATGAATTTTCACAAGGAATTGGGATCGGAGGACGCTGAATCAGTAGGGGGGAGATCTAGCTTTAGTTGGGCCATCAGATACGACAACCGTTCGGGATCGGTCAGGTATAAATAGCCAACGAGCGCTTCCAGACTGGTTGCCTGCTGATAAACTTCTGGATCAATTCGGCGGGGACCTCCCGTCGCAGCATTACGTCCCCGCTTCAAGACTTGTAATTCGGTTGAGGTGAGATGGGGCATGAGCGATCGCAAATGGATTGCCTGACTCTCTGCTCTTACCTGTGCGACAACTTGCTGATGGTAAGTGTGGAGTCGTTTGGGAGGAAGCAAATAATAACGGCGGATATAAAGTTCATAAACTGCATCTCCCAAGTATGCCAGAGACGACGAAGAAATCAGCTGAAGCTGTGGCGTCGATAACGGTTGCGATTGAGGTAATTCGGGCTGATCCCTACCCAGATGTTCATCTGGATGGCGATCGGGCCATTCTGGATAGTCATCACTAATCAGCGGTGTACCTCGCGCAACCCCCTGTTTATTCTAATCCAGCCTGACAGAAATATAGCTATCGTCAACGTATCAGTCAGTAGCGTAGTTAATCCAATCAGGGATTGTTGGGGGGATTGCCCCCAGGAAGGAGTTTCACCCCTGCA
>JBAUTA010000546.1:0-12992 GCA_049581985.1 Kovacikia sp. | reverse complement strand
GGATAGCCCACAATGCAACCGTAGCGCTCCACCAGGGACTGCAATGCCTGAAATGCCCAGTCGGTTGGCTTAACGTCTGTCAATTGGGAAACCGACGTTACCTGATCCATGCCGGTAAAGCTTACCTGATCAGCACCCAAATCTACCTGGGCCGAAGCCGGAGCCCCCTGGTCAACGGGTGTCATCTGATCCATTGGGGTGGAGTTCGCATTTTCTTTGGGGATTGTTTCAGCCAGAACGGGAGGATCGAATAGTCCCAATACCAATCCTGGGGTGAACACCATTGCCGCAACCCATGGGAAAACGCTACTCTTTGAAGCCTGGTTTACCTTTATATTGCTGTTCATAGGGGAAACTTCCTAAATAAAGAGTTTTGAAGAGGGTTTGAATGGGAGGAGTTTTAGATCAGGAGTTTTAGATCAGGAGCCTGGAGCATTTCCATCGGGATTGCCTTCTCAAACAGCAAGTCACTTACTCCAGTAAGGAGATGGGAGCAATGAAACCAACGATGATTTTGGGAAGTAGAGGGGGTGGAATCCCTGCCTGAGAGCAGTGCCCCCAACCAGGGATTCCACCGCTGCACCCCGTCCTAACTAATAGGGCTACGGCTATATGTAAACAAAGTTGGAAAAGCTACGATTTAATCTAGGGCAGGGCAGGCTCTGTGCTTGAAATTCGTGCTCACAGGCAATTAGAAGATTTCTTAGGTATAGCAAGTTATGGAGAGGGATTTCGTTACAAAGTCTGAACTACCCAACCCAGACAGTAAATTTGACAGAATAAGGATGTAAGTTGGGAGCGATCGCAAATCTGCCCCATTCGTTTCAGCCCAATCACTTAGGAAGGCAGCATGGATAATAACAATTGGCTTACCCAGCTACTGATGTTGGGGGTTGGCACGACCTCTCTCGTGGCGGAAAAGGTCAAGGAAGTAAGTGATGAACTGGTCAAAGATGGCAAGCTCAACCCGGAGCAGGCTAAGGAAGTCATGGATGACCTGGTGCAAAAGCTGAAGTCGGAACAGGGGAATTTTGAAACTACGATGCAGCGGCAGATCCGTAATATTTTGCAAGATATCGGCGTACCCCGTCAGGCTGAAATGGATGAACTGCGCGGGCGCATCGATCGCCTGGAACGCCAGGTGCGGGATCTAGAGAATAAGCTTTGGCGTTAGCAGGTGGGAGGTCAGACCAATTTAAATGGCGAACAGGGCAGATTGGGGACGGGGTGCAGGGGTGGAACCCCTAGCTGGAGGCGAAGCCCACACACACCCATCTGCATCCTTCATTTTTTAAATTGGTATCAGGAGGTAGATCCAACCGAAACCCTGGCTGGTGTTTCAAGGCTGGGGTCGGGATCAGGACCTGACTTCCATCCCCGATTCAACCCTGGGGTGCATGGGGCCTGACTTCTTTCCCTGGATTCTCGTCCCCTTGACCTTACCCCCATCACCCCAGCCCCTTTCGGGGGGTGGGGGGAGTCAGGTAGTTAACGCCCCTTTAATCGAGCATCCATCAAGCACCCATCAAGCATCAATCAAGCATCAATCAAGCATCAATCAAGCATCAATTAAGGATAGAAGGCCAACTGCGGCAAACCGAGGGTTTCTTCCCAGCCCATCATGATGTTGACGCACTGGATTGCCTGGCCTGCCTGCCCCTTCATCAGATTGTCGATCGCCGACATGACAATCACCCGATCGGTGCGAGGATCGACTTCAATGCCGATGTAGCAGAGATTGGTGCCGTGGGCCCATTTGGTTTGGGGATAGGTGCCACTGGGCAGAACCTTGACCCAGGGAGAACTGCGGTAAAAAGCATTAAAGATGGTCAGTAAATCTTCGCGCACCAGACCCGGATCCCGTAAGGTCGCATAGACCGTTGCCAGAATGCCGCGCACCATTGGGATCAGGTGAGGCGTGAACTGGACGAGAACCTCATGTCCGGCCAGATCGCTACAAATTTGCTCAATTTCAGGCGTATGCCGATGGCGGGCAACCCCATAGGCCGCTAAAGAGTTGTCTGCTTCTGCCAGCAGCAGATTGGTCTTTGCCTGCCGCCCCCCGCCAGAGGTGCCAGATTTAGCATCGATAATGGCAGTCTCCGAGACGATCAGCCCTTGTTTGAACAGGGGCGAGAGCGCTAACAGGCTGGCGGTTGGATAGCAGCCAGGGCAACCGATCAACTGGGCCTGGGAAATCCGATCTCGGTACAGTTCGGGTAATCCATAGACCGCAGTTTCAGCAATATCCCGATCGGTGCGTTCGCCGCCGTACCAGGAGGTGTAGGTACCGAGGTCAAAAAATCGATAGTCTGCCGACAGATCCAGCACCTTACACCCCTTTGCCAGCAGGGTAGGAGCCATCTTATAGGCCAACCCATTGGGAAGGGAAAGGAAAACTACCTGGCAGCGATCGGAAATTTTATCTAGATCTAGCGGCTCAACCTGCTGCTGTACCCGATGCCCAAGATGGGGATAAATATCTGAAAAAGATTGCCCCGCACTACTCTCACCGCCCAGGTAAGCCAGTTCCAGACGCGGATGATCCATCAAAAGCCGCACCAACTGTACGCCACCATAGCCTGAAGCACCGATAATTCCGACAGGTATGCGTCCACTATCACCCATTCTGGTTTGCCTTTTTGGAGAGTCAGTTCACTCAATGTTTGCTGCATTGTAATACTAGAACTCCCTTTTTTGGTGTAAACCCTGCGTTTGTTTTTGCCGATGTTGTTGACTGGCTAAACAGACTACAATTTAAATAGATAAAAGGTTAAGAAAGTTTACGGAAGGGTTGCCTTGAGTCTCTCTACAGAACCGTCTCAATCCGCTTCAATCCCCTTCAAGTTTGACTCAATCGACACCACGTTAGCAGACTTGAAGGCAGGTCGGGCGATCGTCGTCGTCGATGACGAAAACCGGGAAAACGAAGGCGATATTATTTGTGCCGCTCAATTTGCCACGCCTGATCTGATCAATTTCATGGCGGTCTATGCCCGTGGGTTGATTTGTCTGGCAATGACCGGCTCACGGCTGGATGAACTAGATCTGCCGCTGATGGTGACGAATAATACCGATAGCAATCAGACCGCTTTTACCGTCAGCATCGATGCTTCTCCCAGTGCAGGGGTAAGTACTGGCATCTCGGCAGAAGACCGGGCTCGCACGATTCAGGTGGCAATTAACCCCAATAGCCGCCCCCGCGACCTGCGCCGTCCGGGGCATGTGTTTCCCCTGCGAGCTAGAGAGGGTGGCGTGTTGAAACGGGCAGGGCATACGGAAGCCGCTGTGGATCTGGCAAGGTTGGCTGGGCTATATCCGGCAGGGGTGATCTGCGAAATTCAAAATCCCGATGGTTCCATGGCGCGGCTACCAGAGTTGATAGAGTACGCCAGAACCCATGAACTTAGAATTATCAGTATTGCCGATCTGATTAGCTATCGGTTGCAGCATGAGCGGTTTGTTTGCCGCGAAACGATCGCCGAATTGCCCTCCCAGTTTGGACAGTTCAAAATCTACGGTTACCGTAACCTGTTGGATAACTCAGAGCATGTGGCGATCGTTAAGGGCGATCCGGCAACCTTCAAAGATCAGCCTGTGATGGTGCGAGTCCATTCCGAATGTTTGACTGGGGACTCCCTCGGATCGCTCCGCTGTGATTGCCGCATGCAGCTTCAAGCCGCCCTGAAAATGATTGAAAATGCGGGTCAGGGTGTGGTCGTCTACCTGCGTCAGGAGGGCCGGGGGATTGGTTTGGTGAATAAGCTAAAGGCCTATTCCCTGCAAGATTTGGGCCTGGATACGGTCGAGGCAAACGAGCGTCTGGGCTTCCCGGCAGACCTGCGCGACTATGGGGTGGGGGCGCAGATTCTGAATGATTTAGGGGTTAAGCAGATTCGACTGGTGACGAATAATCCCAGAAAGATCGCAGGGTTGAAGGGGTATGGTCTGGAGATGGTTGATCGCGTCCCCCTCCTGATCGAAGCCACCTCCTATAACTCTGGCTACCTTGCTACCAAGGCTGAAAAGCTCGGTCACTGGATGCTACAAACCTATCTGGTGACGATCGCCCTGCAATGGCAGGATGAACCCCACTCGATCGCCGAACGCTACCAATGGCTGGAGAAAGTGCGGCATCTGGCAAAAGCCCATGAACTGCTGCTGCAAGAAGAAGTCCGCCCTGTTGCTGCGGCCCTCTTTGGCACAGCAGGGATGATCGTGCATCTCGGATTGGATCAATCCCTATTAGGCACACCCGAC
Organism: Kovacikia sp.; assembly: GCA_049581985.1. Classification (GTDB taxonomy): domain Bacteria; phylum Cyanobacteriota; class Cyanobacteriia; order Leptolyngbyales; family Leptolyngbyaceae; genus Kovacikia. The sequence continues at coordinate 8,732 of JBAUTA010000546.1, read as the reverse complement.
TGGTATCGAGATCCTAACCACCCCTATGTGGAAGCGATCACCCAAATTCTCGGTAACCTGACCACCCTACCCAAACTGCACCAGCTAGAGTTCATCGTCACCCCCGGTTCTGACCCTCTGATTGGATTGCAGGTAAAGCTTGATCGCCAGGTCTTTCGCCTCAATCAAAAGCCCTCCTCAATCTCTAAACATCTGCAAACTCAGGTGATTTATAGCTTTGTGGAAAGTGAGGATTGAGGGGTGAGGAGAGGAAGGGAGCACGAGAAGCCAGCAGAAAAGGACAGTCAGTAGGGCAGAGCAGACGTCATCTGGCACCTGGCATCTGGCACCTGGTGCATCTGGCACCTATTTCCCTGCTAACTGACTTAAGGCTTCCGCCACTTCTCTGACGCTGGCGTAGCGAGCTTCTGGTTGGGGTTGGGTCAGTTTTTGAATAATGCCAGCCATTTCAGGGGAGAGATCCGGTACGGACTGGGGATCAAGACAAAGCCCCTGCTCCTGTTGAGTGTAGAATTCTGCCGGGTCTTTGCCGGTCAGCAGGTAGAGCAGTGTCCGTCCGAGCGCAAACAGATCGCAAGCAATGGTTGGCTGACCCTGTAGTTGTTCTGGGGCAGCGTAACTATTAGAGGAAATCCGATCGCCCGTTTCCAAGGATTTTAGAGAAACAAACCCCACCACCACCACCTTTGGATCAGCAGAAATCATCGGTTGCCGAATCAGATTTTCTGGTTTCAGATCTTCGTGTAGGAAAGGGGGCGATTGTTGGTGCAGATAATCCAGTAACTCGCAGACTTGCTTAATGACAGCGATCGCCTCTGTCTGCGACAGTTTCCCTTTAGTTTTTACCTGCTGATCCAGATCCTGTCCATAAACCTGTTCCCGAATCAGGTAGGGCTTGTCGTCGCTAAAAAAGTAATCGACAAAGCGGGGAAGACCCGGATGGTTAAACTGAATCAGGCGTTGAGCCTGTTGCTCAAACTGCTCCTTCGCGATCGGATTAGTGCCCCAGTCCGGGGCTAACGTTCTTAGCAACAAACTTTGCCCATTGCGCCAGACTAGTTGGGAAAGACCAATTCCATCCTGGCTTAAAGTTTTAACGATCTGGTATTCCCCGATTGTTTGCAGCGTTTGCAACGGTTGACCACAGTCCGGACAGAACAGGATGTCTCCCTTAGCGCGAGGGTGGGAGCAATTGACCAACCCTTTTTCAGAGCTAGCAGTTGCCGTTGCCGCCGCCAGATTTCCCTGCCCTGCCGCCATTGGCTGGTAGCTACTGCTGGCTATCCCCTGCTTTACAGGAATCTCCTCCTGATCGGATTCTGGCTGAATCGTGATTGGCACTGGAGGATCTTCAGACCCTTGCACTTCGGCAGGCTTGATCGGATTGACTCGCTCAGCCACCGTCTCGCTGGCCTTTGATTTTCTCCGTTGGGCCAGGGTGTTTTCTCCAGTATCGCTCTGGGACACCTTGGAAGCGGAGGAACCAATGTGAATTTGAATATTGGGACCCGATCGCGCTAGCCGGATAATCACCCCATCCTCAACGGGAACCTGGGTAATTCGCTTCCCATCCAGGTACGTTCCATTTGCGCCCCGGTTGACAATTTCCCAGCCGGAATCAACCTTCCGTAGCTCCACATGGTGGCGGGAAACCACAGCACTATAAAGAATGACATGATTATCCGTCGATCGCCCGATTCGAACAATGGCGTCGTTTTCAAAAGTCCAGCTTTGAACCGGAATCGACTGTATTGGGTGCAAGAGAGTTAACGTAATCACACTGGCACTGCTAAGTCTGAATGGTAGACTGCAAAGGAAACGGCTACCGTCCGAGAGGGTGATTCTATCCTACGTCGCTTTCGCTGAAGTTGATGAAAACTTTGCTACTGGTAACGGATTTCCTCTGGGTTGGTAATTATAGCCGTAGCCCTATCGGTTAAGGCAGGGTGCAGGGTTACACCCCTGGCTGGAACGCCCCCACTCCCCCTTTAATCCCCCGTCCTGATCAAGCTGGCGATAGCTTGAGGGGATTGATCGTCCATCTATCGTCCATCTAAGGATAGTTTTATGAGGGGCTAGCCCCAAAACGAATCTCTAAAAACGAATCTCTAAAAACCTAGCTTAAGCAAGCTGAAACAGAAACGTCACCTTATCTCCTTTACCAAGCGCAACCCGATCGCCATGACGCAACCGATGCCGATTACCCATGGGTAGCGGGGCATTGTTAATATACGTGCCATTAGAACTGCCCACATCCTCAATGTAGAACGAATCCCCATCTATCCGGATATCCGCATGAATCCGCGAAACAATTTCAGAGTCAGGGAACCCTGAAACATCAATGTCTGGGGGAATGCGATCGTTCGGCTTGCCAATGTGAATTACCGAAAGACTCTGGGGAATCTCGATCGGAGTATGGGTCTGCACATGAAAAAGCTGCACCTTGGCCTGTTGCAGTTGGGTGCTGGGACTGGTTACCTTGGGTGGCGGAGATGAGACAGATTTTTCTCCCTGGGCCATTGGTTGATTGCTAACAGCAACGGCAGGAGGAGGCGCAACCCTGTCTGGGGATGGTTCTGCACTAACGGCGATCGGATTGGAAACAGGAGGAATCCCTGCGATCGGGTCAGGCGGAACCAGCGGATCGGGCGGCATTAAGTCGGGAACACTAGAACTGGAGGAAACTGGCACAGGCGGCGGCGGCCCCATAGGACTACCCTCTGCTTGAATTCCTGCTGCTTGCAAATTGAAACCACACTGACCGCAAAAGCTGGCATCAACCTGCACCGTTGCCCCACAGTTAGGACAACTTGTGGTAGCTGGCAGGGGCGTGTAACACGCCTCACACTGAACTGCCCCATCTGGGTTTTGATGCGTGCAATTCGGGCAAACAATCATGGAATCTTCCCTTACATCCAGCGAAGGTCATAGCCTGGTTTTACAGGCCCAATCTAACTTACGTACAGTTCCTATAGTTGTTGAGGAAAATAGAGCCGTTAATTAAATGGAGCCGTTAAACAGACCAACGGCTATGTATATGTATATATTAATTCCCTTAGAAATATGCCCTCAAACATTATGCCTTTAAATCCTGCCCTGCTGTTTGGTCTAAAAGCCACCAGAGTTCCCCCTGGGGTTGAATTAGGCGGGCAGGATAGGTGGTTTCGTCAGCAACGGGAGCAAAAATCTGATCCAGAGCCTGGCGTTTCCCCGCTCCGGCAACCATAAAGATCACGGCATGGGCGTGATTAATCAGCCGTGCTGTGAAGGTCAACCGTGGCTGACCATCTTTGTTGCCCACCGTGATCAGGCGATCGTTGACTTGAAGCGCTTCCGTGTGGGGAAACAGAGACGCCGTATGGCCATCGTCCCCAATTCCCAACAAAATAATGTCAATGGCAGGAAATTCTCCTGGCTGGAGCTGAAAAAACTCCTGCAACTCAGTTTCATGCTTATTTGCCGCCGCTTGTGGCTCCGCCTCATCCGTAGGCATTGGGTGAATATTGACGGTCGGGATCGCTACCTTGTCTAGCCATGCGTGCCGTGCCATGCCCTGGTTGCTATCCGGATGATCGGGGGGAACATAGCGTTCATCGCCCCAGAATACGTGAACTCCCCTCCAGGGCAAATTCTGGCTAGCAATCTTTTCATACAAAGGCTTTGGAGTATTGCCACCAGCGAGAGCGATCGTGCATTGTCCACGCTCTGCGATCGCCGCCTGGATCTTCTCTACGACAATTTCTAAAGCACGATCAATCAGCGTTGCCTGGTCTGGCAGCACTTCCACAAATTTGTTCATAGTCCGCTAGTCCCCATTGAACTCAGTACAGCTTAAGGAAGAGTTTTGAATTGAAAATTAATGATTTTGAATTAGGAATTGAAAGTTTTGAGCGTTGAGTTTTGAGTTAATAAGTGGGAATCGAGGATTTTTCTACCTCTTTACCCCCTACTTCCTACTCCTTATCCCTCAACCTTTCTGCCTGTCGCCTCCGGCCTTTGACCTTCTGCCCTCTGCCTTCTCCTTTCTACCCTCCCCTGTCTGTCTTTGATCACTGATTGCCCCTGTCGATCAACCAATTTTTTAGCTATTAAGAGGTTCAACTCAGTAGTTTACTATAGGTGTTTGTCGGAGCTATTCCAGTAACCTTTCGAATCAAATAACAAAAACACAATGAAATCCCTCAGCTTCTCCCCTTTGACCTCCCTGGTACTTAAACTGGTTGGAATTGTGCTGATTTCGACCTATCTGATCGATTTGATCGTCTATCTCATCACTGCGGACTTTCAGAACAGCCAATGGGTCTTAAACCTGACAACCCAGCTAGTTGACCGGGGATTTATTCCTTTAGTCGGTTTGGCTATCCTGTTTACCGGATTTTGGGTCGAAAGCACTTCCGAGCCTACGGCTGAGGGAAATTCTAGAGGATTAAGACTGACAGTACTCTGGCTTGCCAGTGTTTTAGGGTTGGCGTTCTTGCTCATTGCCCCTTGGCACTTCAACACAACCCGTCTTGCTGCGGATGAACAAATCAAAAAGGCGGAAGAGAATGCTGTCAAGCAACAGACTCAGCTTGATGCACAGGTGCAGCAGCTAAAGGCGCAGGTGGATGCTCAAGCAAGTGCGGCAGATCAGGCCATTAAAGCAGGGCAACTTGAAGGAGAACAACTAGCCCAGGCAAAGCAGATCCAGAAGCTAAAATCTGACCCGAAGGCGCTAGAGGCCCAGATCGCGCCTGCCCGTGACCAGAAGAAGAAGGAAATTCAAGACCAAAAGCAACAGGTCATCGATCAGACCAGAAAAGGCGCACTGCAAACGGGCCTGCGGATTTGCTTGAACAGCTTGCTGCTGGCACTGGGTTACGCAATTATTGGCTGGACTGGACTCCGACAAATGTTTAATTTTCAGGAGCCACGGGGTAACTAAACTTGCCCGATCTCACCCCAAAAAAAAGATAAACAGTTGTCAAGTAGGATACGGATCGCCTTAGGATATTGGTTAAGTTAGCGATCCCACCAGCCTATTCTGTAGGTGCGCGTTTGTAGGTGTGCGTTTGGAAAGGGCGCGTCTGGAAAGGACGCTTGTAGAGAGTGAGCCGTAAGCTGGTTAGCGATTGAAACGCCAACAGGAGGGAACAGCTTAAAAGTAGTTAATATAGGGTTAAGAAGATCTTAAAAAACCGAAACATATCTTTACATAAAGTAGGGTAGGTTCTAAAACTGTTAGAAGGGATGCAAGGGGGGTCAGTAGCGGATTGGATTGATGGTCTTGATTGGGCTTTGCTCGCAATAAGCATGTCCGAATCAAGGCAGAATGAATAGAAGTCCTCATTTATGCTGATCCCCGGTTTGATTCTGTCGGTTTCTGACCTGGAAACTTTAGTCCTATTTCGTTGCTGCCAACTTTAAGGAGATTGGGCAAACCGTGCTCCAACGCCTCAAGCAAGACCTGAAAAATGACCTGATTGCCGGACTGCTGGTGGTTATTCCGCTGGCAACCACAATTTGGCTGACAATTACGGTCGCAAACTGGGTCGTCAACTTTCTAACGCGCATTCCCAAACAAGTGAATCCCTTTGTTGATCTGCATCCGATTCTGCTGAATTTGCTGAATCTGGTGGTCGGGTTAGCGGTTCCCTTGTTCTGTATTCTAGTCATCGGTTTGATGGCGCGGAATATTGCCGGACGCTGGCTGCTAGATTTTGGGGAGCGCATTCTTCAGGCTATTCCGCTGGCGGGTGCTGTCTATAAAACCCTGAAGCAACTCCTGGAAACCCTATTGAAGGACAGTGGTAACAAGTTTCGACGAGTTGTCTTGGTGGAATACCCGCGCCAGGGTGTGTGGTCCCTTGGCTTTGTCACCGGGGTGATTAGCGGCGAGTTTCAAGCTCATTTTTCTGGCTCAATGTTGGGGGTTTTCGTCCCCACAACGCCAAATCCCACAACAGGTTGGTATGCAGTCGTTCCTGAGGATGCTGTAATTAACCTCTCTATGTCGATCGAGGATGCCTTTAAGGTGGTTATTTCGGGCGGTATCGTTAGCCCTGACACAAAGTCAGTGACAACGCTGCCGTTGCCCAAACGATCGCTGGATCCCTTTAAGAATGAACCAAGCCGTCAAGCGATCGCGCTCGAAGAAGAAGTGTAGCCTATATGCAAGCCCGCCGAATTGCCCGTGAACTGGCATTGCTCAGCATCAGCCAGCTACCAGCTAAACCGGAACGGTTGGAAGAGCAAGATTTGCAAAGTGTTGTAGTGGCGGCAGTTCGCACCCTCACCAGCGAAGCTCAAGACGCGCTCGAAACGGCTGCAGCTGAGTTGCAGCAAAGTAGTGCCCGTTTACTCAACAGTGAAATCCGAACCACCGACGTTCAAAGCGCCAGAGTCATGGTGACTGAGGCAATTTCCCTCACCCAAACTGCGATTAATCGCATGGGGGTAGCGATGGAAGTTCCCGAATTTATCCAACTGGCTAATCAGAAGGAGGTCCGCTCCTATACCCTCGAACTCATCCGTACCATCAAGGAAAATCAGGCCCGGATTGATCAACTCCTGTCGCAGGCATTGGTGGATTGGCAGCTCTCTCGGCTTGCCTGGATCGATCGCGACATCCTCCGCATCGCCGTTACCGAAATTCTATTCCTCGGCATCCCCGATCGCATCGCCATTAATGAAGCCGTAGAACTGGCAAAACGCTACAGTGGGGAAGACGGACACCGTTTCATCAACGGCGTGTTACGGCGAGTCATTGATCGCATTAAAGCGGAGTCCACTCCTGGAAGGATCGGTGAATAGGCTGTGGAGCAGGGAATGGGGCGCTCACGTCGCAGGTTTCAACCAAAGAATCGTGAGGAAGACGGTTTTATGCCTGGGGTAAACTCGGATTAGGGAATCCGGGCTTCTGCCTTGCCCTCATATCTGCCCCCTCCTCTGGGCTTTTTAGACATTATTCTTTACTCTTAATAGGAAGGGTTTTCTTTGGTACTGCGTTCAGGTAAGGGTAATGACTTTTGACTGGTTTCGTCGTCAATTTAATCAAAGGACTGAGCAGGCTAAAGCAGCGGAAGCTGAGCCTGCTCAGCCTGAGCCAGATCGTTCCGAGCCCGTGGAACCGCAGCCAACTCCCGCTGTTTCGGAATATTACCTGAGTTGGGCAAAGTCTGCTTACCAAAATATTCAAAAGCGGCAGCAGATAGAAACCGGAGAAGGTGATCAGGAGTCTGCTCCTATTCCAGAGGCCACAGAAGAAACACTTTCCCCACCAGTAGAGCCGGTTGGGGCAGAGCAGGCGGAGGAAATTTCTTCTGAGTCGGTGACCCCAGTAATTGAATCCGCGATTGCGGAGCCAGTAAGCGCAGAACCAGTAAGTGCAGAACCAGTAAGCGCAGCAATAGAGCCTATTCAACCCGCTGTCGAAACTCCCGTTGAAACTCCCGTTGAGCCAGCAGTCCCCCCGGCCTCAACGGAAATTGAGCCGGAGCCAGTTGCGCCAGCTGCTTCCCTCCCGTTCTGGTTGACGGCTGAAGCAGACCGTCAGGCACGGTTGGAACGCTTGAAGGAAACCGCGATCGCCGAGCCAGCGCCGGAAACCCCGGTTGTTTCCCAGGCCACGCCTGCAAGTAATGTCTCGACAACGCCGGAATCAACCCCTGTCCTGGCAACTCCCACGCTGGATCTGGATGAAGGGTTTCTCTGGTCAGCAGAGGTTTTGGCGGCCCAGGGGCGGCGGCCTGAGGATGTGTCGCTGGAGGAAATTACCTGGCTCAAACAACTCCGTCAGGGCCTAGATAAGACTCGACGGGGGTTGATTAATCAATTACGGGCGATCGTTGGGCAGGGACCGTTAACCCAGGATGCGGTGATCGAAATTGAGTCTGCCCTGCTTCAGGCAGATGTGGGGGTTGCTGCCACGGACGCCATTATTGAAGCGCTTCAGCAAAAGCTGCGGAGCGAGGTCTTACCGCCAGATGCGGCCCTTACCTATCTAAAGCAACTCCTACGGGACATGCTGGATACGCCCCTGGCGGATGGCAATCAATTTTTTACACCTCAGAAAGACACCCTCAATATCTGGCTGATTACGGGCGTGAACGGTGCCGGGAAGACGACGACGATCGGCAAACTGGCTCACATTGCTCAGAAATCGGGCTATAAGTGCCTGATTGCGGCGGCTGACACCTTCCGGGCGGCAGCGGTAGAGCAGGTCAAGGTCTGGGGCGATCGCAGTGGGGTTGAGGTCATTGCTAATCCAGGCCAGAATACCGATCCGGCTGCCGTGGTATTTGATGCGATCGCCGCTGCCCAATCGCGGGGAACGGAGCTACTGCTGGTCGATACTGCTGGACGCCTGCAAAACAAAAAGAATTTGATGGATGAATTGAGCAAGATTCGCCGCATCATCGATAAAAAAGCTGGGGACAATGTCATTGTTGAATCCCTGCTGGTTTTAGATGCCACCCTGGGGCAGAATGGGTTGCGTCAAGCCGAAGTCTTTTCCCAGGCCGCCCAACTGAGCGGGGTTGTTCTGACTAAACTAGATGGAACCGCAAAAGGTGGAATTGCGCTGGCGATTGTCCAGCAACTCGGTTTACCCATCCGCTTTATCGGTGCAGGCGAAGGAATCGAGGATCTTCGCCCATTCTCCAGCTACGAATTTGTTGAGGCTTTGTTAAATGGGTAAGCAATATAGCCCTTTTCAAGGGTGAGAGTTACAGTGAGGGTGCTTCGCGCCCCAC
>JBAUTA010000545.1:0-4233 GCA_049581985.1 Kovacikia sp. | reverse complement strand
GTCCTAACCCATAGGGCTACGGCTCTACCTGATGAATTGGGAAGTCTGGAGCAACAGGGTGTTCATAACTTCCTTGATGTGGTTTACGATCGCCATCGTAGGCTGGGGTAATAGGATTGCTTCCGCCATTAACAGAAGTAAGGCCAGAACAAACCACAGGAAAATCCAGAGATAGGCTTCGGGAATAGGATGATGCCTTAACATAAAAATTCCTCCATTAGAACTACCATTGTTGCTTTTGACGAGCAGTGGCAATGAACTCGATGCGATCGCGATCGTGAACCATTTCCCCCACACTGGAACCTTGATGGAAAAGTGCACCCGTGGGGCATGCCTCCACACATTTGCCGCAGGATGTACAGGTTTGAGAGGTGCCCCAGGGTTGGTTGAGATCGGTAATCACATGGGATTGGGCTCCTCGCCCAGCCATATCCCAGGTATGTGCCCCTTCCAGTTCATCGCAAACACGCACACAGCGAGTACAGAGCACACACCGATTGTGATCCACACCAAAGCGATCGTGGGACAGATCCACTTTGCGATCGGGAAATTGATACTCCAACCGGACATGATCCATACCCATTGAGATCGCCAGATTTTGCAGCTCACAGTGCCCATTGGAAACGCACACGGAACAGATGTGATTCCCCTCTGCAAATAGCATTTCGATAATCATGCAGCGATATTTTTGCAACCGCTCTGTGTTGGTTTTAACCTCCATTCCCTCTGTAACTTTGGTAACACAGGCCGGTTGAAGCTTAGAACTACCTTTCACCTCAACCAGGCAAAGCCGACAGGCACCCACCGCCGACACCCCTTCTAGATAGCACAGCGTGGGGATGGGGATTCCCGCTTCCTGGGCTGCATCCAGAACCGTTTCCTGTTCACGGGCACTGACTAAGCGATCGTCAATAGTTAAGGTTTTGACTACCATGGTGCTCCTGGTTACAATTGGTTAGAGTCCCTGTTGTTCTGCGACTTCAACCCTGTCAGGTTCCCTGGCATTGGCAGGGTTCTGTGGGCGAACCATATGAACAGAGCAGGATGCATGGTGCATCACGTAATTGCTCACGCTGCCCAACAGAAGTTCGGTTAGTCCGGAGTGGCCTCGATGCCCGACGACAATCAGATCCGCCTGCCAGACTTTGGCAAAATCGCAGATGGCAAGGCCAGGGGCACCCACACACAGGAAGAACTCGGCAGGTATACCCTGGGCGATCGCCTGGTGAGTATAGCTTTGCAACAAATTGAATTCGGGGTTGTCCGCCCCCTTGAAAGGCTTGGGCTGCAAATGCCCGATGTAGCAATTAATCGGGTCATCCAGCATGGTTGGATATTGCTCCAGGGTTTCAAACCTGAGGGAAGGAGGGACTTTGAAATCATTAAAGGAAAAGACGTAGAGCAGGCCCAAAGTAGCATTAAAGGATTTTGCTAAGGATAAAGCACAGTCAAAAACCGGCTGATTTGTTGTCGATGGGTCGATCGCAACTAAAATTTTCTGCAACATATCGGTTTCCTGAGGGAGATTTCAAAGAGTTTTTTAACGCGATGGGCGACGTTTTTTAGGATTGAGCGCAAGTAACGATGAGCGCAAGTAACTATCTGGGGGCAATTAAACAAAGGCTGAGTTTGGGGGCGGCACCCCTTGCCTGGGGACATTCCCCCCCTCCCCCGGTTGATCAGGAATGACGGTTACCTGGGGATGGATTAACGCTGAATATTCCTCTGGGAAATAGCGCAACGTACTCAATACAGGGTTCGGTGCCGATTGGCCTAAACCACACAGGCTGGTGTGCTTCACCATATCGCAGAGTTCTTCCAGTAATTCCAGATCCGCGGAGGTCGCTTGACCGCTACGAATTTTTGTTAGCAATTGATGCAGTTGCACCGTGCCAACGCGACAGGGGATGCATTTGCCGCAGGACTCATCTCGACAAAACTCCATAAAGTAATGAGCCACATCCACCATGCTGGTGGTTTGATCCATCACAATCATGCCGCCCGATCCCATGATGGAACCGAGTTGCGTTAACGATTCGTAGTCCACGGGGGTATCGAAGGCTGAGGCAGGAATACAACCGCCTGAAGGCCCCCCCGTTTGCACCGCTTTGGCTAACCCACCAGCGGGAATACCGCCGCCCATTTCCTCCACAATTTGACGCAGGGATGTTCCCATAGGCACTTCAATCAATCCCGTATTGCGAATTTTGCCTGCCAGGGCGAAAACTTTCGTCCCTTTGCTTTTCTCCGTGCCAATGCTGGCAAACCAGTCAGCCCCCTTACGGATAATGGGTGTAACGTTGGCCAATGTTTCGACATTGTTGATCAAAGTGGGAAACCCCCATAGTCCCCGTTCGGCTGGATAGGGGGGGCGCGGGTTGGGAATCCCGCGTTTGCCTTCGATCGAGGCCATTAAGGCCGTTTCCTCACCACAAACATAGGCTCCTGCACCGATGCGGATATCAATCCGAAAGTCAAAGGGTGAGTCGAAAATTTGACTGCCTAAAAGCCCTAACCGCTGGGCCTGTCGAATGGCTATTTGAAGGCGACGAATTGCCAGGGGATATTCTGCCCGGATATAGATGTAGCCTTGCTTCGCACCGATCGCATAGGCCGCAATCCCCATGCCTTCCAGGACACGATGGGGGTCACTTTCCAGCACACTCCGATCCATAAATGCGCCCGGATCACCTTCGTCGGCATTGCAAACGACGAACTTCCGTTTTGCGATCGCCTTCGCCACCATTGCCCATTTCAAACCAGTCGGATACCCTGCTCCGCCCCGTCCTCGCAAACCACTACGGGTAATCCTATCGATGATTGCGGCTGGACTCATTTCCCGTAAGACGTGATAAAGATCCTGATATCCCCCAGCCGCAATGTAAGATTCAATCCGTTCCGGGTCAATTTTGCCGCTGTTCTCCAGTACGATCGCCTGTTGACGGGCAAAAAATGGATGGGTGAGATCACTCCGCTGAAGGGTTGGTAGTGACCCCAGGGGGGAGTGGGCAGCGGGTTGGCCTGGAAGCGATGCCACGATCTCAGACGCCTGATCGGGCGTAACTTGTTCATAAAGGACGGCAGGATTTTCCGGCTGAGCCAGACAATCAACCTGAACCAACGCTCCCTGACAGCAAAGACGCAAACACCCTACCCCTGAAACTTCTACCGTGTCTGCTAACCCTGCTTCGCTGACCGCCTGTTCCAGACTTTCCTTAACCGCCAGTGAATTTAACGGCAGACAACCCGCAGCAACACAGCACCGAATTTGTAACGCTTTTTGCGAATTGCGTTCCCGATCGGCTATTTCTAATAGTTCGGATAAGTCCATGGTCCTCAGGTGTAGCGGTTCACAGGAAGGAATTAATCAAGCGGGAGTGAGGGGATGGACTCGTGCCCAAAATACTCTTTCACGCGATCTCGCACTAACTCCGGCGTTTGATGCCCATATACCGTGTCATCAAACTCAACGACAGGGGCGATGCCACATACCCCCAAACAGCGGGTAGTTGAGAGCGAAAGCTGTTGGTCGGTTGTTGTTTCCCCTACCTGGATGTTAGCGCACTGTTCAACCGTTGCTACCACCGTCATTGCGCCTTTGACATAGCAGGCAGTTCCGGTACACACCACACAGCGATGAATCCCTTTGGGGGTGAGGGAAAACAAATGATAGAACGTTGCAACCCCATAGACCCGACTGGGGGGGAGTTTTAGACTATGGGCAATATAAAGTAACAGATCGGCTTCCAGATAGCCAAACAGTTCCTGTGCCCGGTGCAGAATTTCGATCAGCGCATCTTGTTGATACTGATGACGCTTGATAGTGGCATCTAGCAACTTGAGGCGCTGATCTCCCTTTGAATGTTGAAGAAATGCACCCTTTACATCCTTGTTCTGTGGATGGTTAACCATGGGAAATCAATTGTTAGGACACTGCCGTAGCCTGCGCGGTTTCTGTTGCCTTGAGGCTGCTCTGAGGCAGCCCCTGGACGGTAAGCACTGAGCAGGTTGCATGATGGAGTACGTAATTGCTGACACTACCAAGCAGTAATTCATTCAAACCAGAGCGCCCCCGCCGACCCAGAATGATCAGGTCGGCACCCCAGGTTTGGACCATGTCGCAAATTTTGCGACCGGGATTGCCCGCATTTTGAGTAAATTCAGTCGGCACACCCGCTGCTGTTGCTTTTTCGGTGTACGATTGCAGCAACTTCAGACCTTCCTGTTCACAGG
>JBAUTA010000544.1:0-14800 GCA_049581985.1 Kovacikia sp. | reverse complement strand
GGCACATACCGCTGACCTTGAGTAAAAGCGTAAGGTCTACCTGCCTCATTTCTAAGGTCATTCTTAATATTTTGCGTCAATCTGATTGTATCTGGTGAAGTTGAAGGAGATAGAAAAAATACCTTTAATTTGACACCATATCTAAAGCTATTATGGCTTTTTAGCTCTTCAACTAACTGGCGTAACTTTTGTTTGTCTTCTAAAGATACTTGAGCTTCTTCAACTGCTTCTTCAGTCAAAGCGATGTCTTCAATAGGGCTACCAATGATCTTAGGAATGTCCTTATCAATTACACCATTATGATAAAAGCCAATGTATTCAACAGGCTGAAATGAACGATTCGGTTGGCAAACATAAACCGAAAAATTTTGATAGTCTTTAATTGCTGCTCTGGCTGGAACAATCAAAACAGCATTGGACTTAGCGCTATTAATCAGCCTTTCAGCAAATAGCATTTGTACTAGTTCACGAAGTAAAAACCGCTCCTGTTCACTAGGAGGAGAAGAATCTGAGGTTAGCCATGATTCGTTGGTTGCAGTAATTTCAGCGATCGCAGAGTAGAGGTCGTTAAAATTTGCCCAGACAACTAAATCAGAATTCAAATCCTTAATTGCTTTTGGTTCCTCATAATCTGGTGTCAGAACAAGAAGCCTTTTCTTACCAAAATTGGACAGGTTAACTAAGTAGTCTAAGTGATTTTTCAATTGCTTTTGGGCAATTGCATTTTGAACTATCTTGGCTTCAATCAGGTAGGTGAATGAAGCTTGAATTGCGCCGTCCGGAACTGAGCCTACTTTACCGGATTTAATTTGATTCTTGATCTCCAGAAGCGATTCGTTTGTCTCTTCAGACAAAATCTGCAAAATTCGCTCTACCAAAGCGAACGAAATCCGCTCAAATACGGCAAGAATACTTGCGGTGACGCGGTTTTCTCCCTGTTTATAGCGTGAGAATAGTGGATTAGGCATATCTCACGCTACCCGACAGAACCTTCGAGTTTGAGGCTGAGGAGGCGATCGGCTTCCACCGCAAACTCCATCGGCAACTGGTTAAACACATCCTTGCAAAAGCCACTGATCATCATGGAGATTGCGTCTTCGGCGGAGATGCCGCGTTGGGAGAAATAGAACAACTGATCTTCACCAATTTTGGAAGTCGAAGCTTCGTGTTCCACTTTGCCTGTGTTGTTTTGTACCTGGATATAGGGGAAGGTATTTGCCTGGGCGTTATCGCCAATTAGCATGGAGTCGCACTGGGAATAGTTGCGGGCACCTTTGGCCTTCGGGCCAATCTTGACTAAACCGCGATAGCTATTCTTCGACTGCCCTGCCGAAATACCCTTGGAAATAATGGTACTGCGGGTATTTTTGCCAATGTGAACCATCTTGGTGCCCGTATCGGCTTGCTGATGGTGATTGGTCAGTGCAACCGAGTAGAATTCGCCCACTGAGTTGTCACCGACCAGCACACAGCTGGGATACTTCCAGGTGATCGCGGAACCCGTTTCTACCTGGGTCCAGGAGATCTTGGAGTTGACGCCCTGGCACAGACCGCGCTTGGTCACAAAGTTGTAAATTCCACCCTTACCATTGGCATCGCCAGCGTACCAGTTTTGCACGGTAGAGTACTTGATCTCAGCATTGTCGAGGGCAACCAGTTCAACCACTGCGGCATGCAATTGGTTGGTGTCATACATTGGCGCAGTGCAGCCTTCCAGATAGCTGACGGAACTGCCCTCTTCTGCCACAATTAGCGTCCGCTCAAATTGACCCGACTCTCCATTGTTGATACGGAAGTAGGTCGAAAGCTCCATCGGACATTGGGTGTTTTTAGGGATGTAAACAAAGGAGCCATCGCTAAAAACCGCCGAATTAAGCGCAGCAAAATAGTTGTCGCCAATGGGGACGACGCTACCGAGATACTTCTGTAGCAGTTCGGGATGCTCCTGTACCGCTTCTGAAATCGAGCAGAAGATGACGCCCTGTTCTGCTAGTTTCTCCTTAAAGGTGGTGGCGACAGAAACGCTATCGAAGATGGCATCGACTGCAACATTGGTCAGACGTTTTTGTTCTGAGAGCGGAATACCTAGCTTCTCAAACGTGTCCAGGAGTTCGGGATCGACTTCTTCCAGGCTCTTTTTCTTTTCTTTCACCTTGGGGGCGGAGTAGTAAATGATGTCCTGATAGTTGATAGGGGGATAGGTCGCGTGTTGCCAGGTAGGCTCGGTCATCTTGAGCCACTGCCGATACGCCCGCAGACGAAACTCCAGCATGAATTCCGGCTCTTCTTTCTTGGCCGAAATCAAGCGGATCACGTCTTCATCCAGTCCACGGGGAATCGTGTCGGACTCAATGTTAGTGATGAACCCATATTTGTAGGGTTGATTAACCAGGTTTTGGACGATCGCACTCATGGGTCAGGTTCTCTCAAGTTCAGATCAGGGATTTTGGATTTTGGATTTTGGATCAATCAAAATCCAAAATCTCATAACTAAAATTTCTAGTACTGGCTGGTGATAGTTCTAATTTCTTCAAAGGAAATTTCTTGCTGCTCCCCGGAAAAGTCGTTATCGGGCGTCAAGAAGAGCATGCAGTGGCATTCTTTACGCTCTCGCATGGGGACGCAGGGACAGTTCCAATAAGCAGCCGCGACTTCTGCCTCTTTATCTTCGTAGTGGCGACAGGGGCAAAGGGGAGAGCCAAGTTCGTCCTTGTGTTTAGCCAGCCCTTCAATGACAACTGCGGTCACTCCCGGATCAACACAGAAATAGGTGTCTGTGCGTTTGGCATAGGTTTCGGAAAAATGCCTCATGGCTTCAAGGCTTTTATCGGTTGCTTTTATCGGTTGAGCGTCTGTATTCATGGGCTAGCGAGACAAGACAACGGATCGATTCTATAATTAAAACAACATGACTGTTGCTTAACTTCATTTTAGGGTACTTTAGCAACAAGTTTGTTGTCAAAGTGTCGATTAAGTTAAATTTATTTTGTCTTCACTTCCCTGGTCTTTATGGCTCTTTGGTTTTGTAACCAATGTTTTGTAATCAATGTTTTGTAAACACTGTTCCGTAGCCAATGTTCTGTAACCAATGGATGTCGGCGTTACCTCTGGAGAGAGCATGACAGCTACCCAGCAACCCTCCACTAAACAGGACATCCTGCATCATTTGTTGAAGCACGGGCAGGCGTCAGCGCAGGATCTGGCTGAAAGCTTGCAGGTGAGTCCGCAGGCAACCCGCCGCCACTTGAAGGATCTGGAAGCGGAGGGGCTGGTTGGGCATGAGGTGATTCAATCGGGGATGGGGCGTCCTAACTATATCTATACGCTTAGTAAAGAGGGGCGCGATCGCTTTCCCGTTCGCTATGACGAATTTGCCGTCTCTCTTTTAGATACGCTGGCGGAAACCGTGGGGCCTGATCAGGTGGGTTCTATCCTGCGGAAACAATGGGAACGGAAAGCGATGGAATACCGGGAAAAATTAGGGGACGGTTCCCTCAAGGAACGGGTAGCAGATCTGGTTGAACTGCGGCGAGCAGAGGGGTATATGGCTGAATGTTATGCCATCAATGCCGATGGGGTTGAGGTGGAAGGGGGCGATCGCTTCATTCTGACGGAATACAACTGTGCCATTTCCCATATCGCCGAATCCTTTCCCAGCGTCTGTGGACATGAGTTAGAAATGTTTGCCGTTGCTTTAGATTGCCACGTCGAAAGAACCCACTGGTTGGTAAATGGAGAACATCGCTGCGGGTATTTGATCCAGCCCAAGTAGGGGTTAGCGGTTAGGTAGTTCTATCAAGGGCAGAGTGAGAGTTTGAGAGGCTTTGTGAGCAAGGATTCCACGGGAATTCTTGCTCACAATCTAGATAGGATCGCTATAGCATCAGCACGCTAAGCTGATATCTAATTGCTGATAGTATAAAGATCCTATGCAACCCTTTACCGAATTCCTCACGCCGGAAGAATCTGCCGAAGTAGATCAGGCGCTGATGACCTCCCACGATAAGTTCGCAACGCGGGTGGCAATCTACGCGCTGCGATCGCTCAACCAAATTGCTCGCCAAAATGGAGTGCCGATTGATAGCCTGGACCCCCAGCAGATTGAGGATTGGGTTTATCAAGATGAGAGTTTGCAGCAGGGCATCGATCGGGAATTCAAACAGTTTTTTTCCCATCTGGTAATCTCTTCCCAGGCACCCCTAAAGCGGGCAGCTGAGGAGGCAGGGGTGGAGATCGAAGCATTGACCCTGCCCCAGGTAGTTGCCTGGTTTGAGCAAAATGCAAAACGAAAATTGGAGCAGGAAAGGTAGGTATATAGCCGTAGCCATACTGGTTAGGACGGGGTGCAGGGGTGGAACCCCTGGCTGGGGGCAGCGCCCCTCCTCCCCCCTAAATCCTCTGTCCTAATCAAACTGGTGATCAAACTGGTGACAGTTATACCAGTATGTTTCCCAATGCAGGCGCTTTGCTCAGCCTAATCGGATCCATCGTTCTTTGAGGTTCCCTAGCCCCTCTCTAAAGGTTGGTTGTTTCAAGATTGAAGAGTAGGATAAACTGCTTGCAGTAATTGGTTTTAAGTTTGAAGGATGGAAATTCAATCCCTGATTCAGCGTATATAAGATATGCAGGCAATTAACTAGGCGTCTGGTTTAGTGAGTTAGTGCAGCCTTACTATTTCTGTTTGCCTGATGACGAACGCTTAGAGCTTCTCGCCCCTCACTCCTAATTCCGCACGTCCCAGTTTCCGTTTTCGTTTGCCTTATGACTAGAAATCAGGGAATCCCAGACCGTCAGCCGCCAGGCAAGGTTCCTGATCCTGAAACGGATCAGGAATTGTCAGGATTATCCGCTTCTAGAGTGCCACCCCCTGTGCCCCGGGATGTCTCAAGGGGGCGATCGGCTAATCCTGCCAATCCTCCTAAAAACCCCGACACCTCAACTTATAGAATGGAGCCGACACCCGGAAGCGATCGTAGAACCCAGGAAAGACCCTCCTTGCGCCCCTACATTCGTCCTGAAGCAGGACAGAGTGCCCGTTCCCAGCAGGTAATCGACCCAACCCCTGCCCTCCAGATTTCGGTTCCATCAACGGATTTACCCATTTGGGATCGGCTTGCCTGGTTGCGGGGGTTTTCTAGCTGGAAATTTTGGTTGGTCGCAACTCCCCTGGTGATTGCTGGATCTGGGCTAGTGGCGGTGGTGGTGCTGCTCAAAATTCCCGGAATGCCCAACTGTCCGGCTATTTTCTGGCCCCTGGCTTCAGCTTCACTGCGGTTTGAGTGTGCCCGCTTAGCAGCTAATAAACAGACTGCCAAAGATTTGCTGGAAGCGATTAAGCTGCTGACTGCGTTGCCGCCTAACCACCCGCTGCACGAGGAAGCAAATCGGCTCGTGGAAGAGTGGTCCCAGGATGTCTTGAAGCTGGCAGAAGGGGATTTTAATGCAGGTAAGCTGGCTGAGGCGATCGCCTCAGCCCGGCAAATTCCCCCTAAAACCTCTGCTTACAAACTAGTGGAGGAGCGGATTAAGCGCTGGCAAGATAGCTGGACAAAGGCAGAAGGAATCTACAAACAGTCAGAACAGGAACTACGGCAGCAGAACTGGCAACAGGCGTTTGCCCATGCCTTGCGCCTGCGGGAGGTGGAGAACACCTACTGGCAGACTGTGAAGTTTGATGAGTTGAGGGAGAATATTACCGCTGCCCGCGAGGATGGGAATAAGCTGGGTCGTGCTTATCGGCTGGCAGATGAGGGTGGGCTGAAAAATCTCCAGGATGCGATTAAGCTGGCGGAGTCGATTAAGCCCAATAGCTATATCTATGAGGCAGCTCAGAAAGCAATCCCTAAGTTTGGGTTGAAGATGATCAACCTGGCCCAGGCGACCCTGGAACGGCGGGATTTGCAGGGTGCATTGGCAATTCTGGACAAAATCCCAGATAAGGCAAACTTGAAGGAAGCAGTACGGGACTTTACTGTGCTGGCTACTGCCCAATCCCAGGTCTGGCAGAATACGATTCCGGCCCTGGAAGATGCCATTTCCCAGATTCAGAGAATAGGTCCCAATCGCCCCCTTTATCCCCGAGCCCAAAGTTTGATTACCCGTTGGCAGCTTGAAATTGAGGCAATCTCCCAACTTGATAAGGCCAAAGTACTGGCCCAATCAGGGTCTGTGGATGATTTGTCAGCCGGAATTGCCCAAGCTTCCCAGGTGGACAAGTCTAATCCTCGTTGGGGTGAGGTTCAGAAGCAAATTGACCAGTGGCACGCTCAAATTGAAACGATTCAGGACCGCCCGATTCTTGACATGGCAGATCAGGCGGCCGGCCCAGGGGATATCAGTTCCCTGAAAACCGCGATCGCCCAGGCAAACCAGATTAGTAAGGGACGCTCTCTTTACAAAGAAGCTCAGGGTAAAGTTCAGCAATGGACTGCCCAAATTCAGCAGATCGAAGATCAGCCAGTTCTGGACCAGGCGCGGGAGTATGCCAATGGGGGCGACTTCCAATCGGCGATCAATCTGGCCCAGCAGATTCAGTCAGGGCGATCGCTTTATACCACGGCTCAATCTGATATTCGTAAATGGCGCGACCAGATTCAAGCACGGGTTGACCAAGCCCAGGCCCAACAGACCCTGCAACAAGCCTATGCCCTGGCAAATTCAGGTTCTCCTGATGCCCTGGCAAATGCAATTCGGCTTGCTGATGGACTTCCTGCCGCCAGTCCCCTCAAATCGGATGCCAGAAACGCGGTGAATGAATGGAGCCAACAGTTATTGCAAGTGGCCATCACGCAGGCCAATTTCGACATGCCTGGGGCAGTCGCGATCGCTGAAAAGATCCCCTCCCGCGCTGCGGCTTATGCCCAAGCCCAGCAACTGCTTCAAACCTGGAAGCGGCTGTTGGGACGTCAGTAGGAAACCCATGCCCCGTTCCTCCTTCCCCCTTTCCCAGCTTGCGCTTTCCTGTCTGATTGCTATCGGGTTTTCGCCTGAGATGCTGCCCCAGTCGTGGGCAAGGGCTGATATGCGTCGATCGCAGAGTTGGCTTCAAATTGAGACTCCAAAATCAGTTCAAGCCAGACCTCTAAGCCTTTGGGCAACCTATTATTATGTTCATCGGGCTCAAGCGATTCCAAATGGGCAGCCGTTGCTCGATCGGGCCGGCGATCGCCTTGGCCCAACCTTGTCTACAAAGGATTGGTGCTACGCCGCGCTGCAGGGAACGGTTTTAGTCGAAGATGGACGCCATCGACCTGTTACCTATAACTTCTCAGGGCGGGGGGCCAGTCCCCAGGTTGACT
Source organism: Kovacikia sp. (assembly GCA_049581985.1). Lineage (GTDB taxonomy): Bacteria > Cyanobacteriota > Cyanobacteriia > Leptolyngbyales > Leptolyngbyaceae > Kovacikia. The sequence goes on along the minus strand of JBAUTA010000544.1, from coordinate 7,502 downwards.
GTTCGCCATTTTTCTCTAGCCTGTCAGGGGAGACCCTGGATAAGGTAAACCGAGTCCGCTTTAGTAGGGCTAGGGCTGCCTATGGGTATGGTACGGGCGGTTTTAAGCTGGTTCCCTATCGCACGATCGCAGTTGATCGTAGCCAAATTCCGATCGGCTCAGTGCTCTACGTTCCCGCCGCAAGGGGCAGGCAGATTACCCTACCATCCGGTGAGCAGGTTATTCACGACGGCTACTTTTTCGCTGCTGATGTGGGCAGCGCGATTCATGGAAACCACATCGACGTATTTGTTGGCACCGCTGAGCGTAACCCGTTTTCCTTCATTGCCAGCCGTTCCAGTGGTACTTTTAAGGCTTTTCTGGTTCAAGCCCCCGAAATTACCCAGGTGCTGTGGGCGTTACATGCCGCACCACTCGACAGGGATTCCCAACCGCAATGACATTTGCCGGAATATCTTTGACAACAACGCTTCCCGCTCCGATCGTGGTGTTATCGCCGATGGTTACCCCTGGACAAATGATCGCACCGCCTCCAATCCAGACATTATTGCCAATCACAATGGGCGCGGCTAATTCCCGTCCGGTCAAACGAACTGTTGGATGGGTGGGGTGATACGCCGTATAGATTTGGACATAGGGCGCGCAGAGAACATCATCCCCGATATGCACCGTATGGCAGTCGAGAATCACACCTCCGTAGTTCATGTAGAAGCGATCGCCCAAATAAATGTTGCCGCCATAGTCGCAATGGAAAGGCGGCACGATATTAGGACTTGCACCCACCTTGCCAAACAACTCCTGCAGAATTTGTGTCCGCCTTTCCAGTTCCTCTTCCGTTGTCTGTCTGTATAGCCTCAGCAGACGGCAAGCCCGCTTATTCTCCGCAACCAGTTCTGGATCAGTGGCAAGGTAAAGCTCTCCCGACAGCATCCTCTGCTTTTCGCTTGGGGGTGAATCGTCCATCATTCTCATAGATAAGTAGACGTAATTAATTATAAAAATAGGTGATTAGAGTATCGCCATCAGGGAGGGAGTTTCATCCCCTTTATCCCCAAAATCATCTTTAGTTTAATCGTACCCAATCAAGCCCATCAGCCTACCACTGGGGGCTCGCCGCTGGTTGCTGAGCGCGGGTCATCAATTTTCCTCCGATCATTTGCCCTAGGCGATCGACGGTTAATTCCCCAACATTCATGGGTTCAGAGACTTTGCCACCACTGAAGACAATGACTCGATCGCTATATTGCATAATTTCATCCAGATCTGAGGAGGTGAACAGAATCGCAGTCCCCCCTTCACAGCGGGCAATTAGCTGTTGCCAAACCCATAAAACTGATTCAATATCCAATCCACGGGTGGGTTGTTCCATCAGCAGCAGGTTGAGGGGGGTCGGCAGGAGAGCCAGTTGGGTGCGTTGCTGATTGCCGCCAGAAAGCCGTTCGACCTTTGTTTGGGGAGTTCCCCGGATTTTGAACATGGCGATCGCGTGCTGGGTTTTCTGGAGGGTAGTTTTCCAGTCCACAAACCAACCCCTGGGCGGCGTTCGCAGAGAAACATGTTCATGAATCGTGAGCCCCCGAATCAGCCCCTCGTGCAGGCGATCGGCTGGTGAATAGCCAGCTCCAGCATTTAAATAAGCTTGATAAGGTTTTTCAGTCATCTCTATGCCGTTAAGGTAAATACAACCCTTTGTCGCTTTCAGTAAACCTGCACACAGCAGGAGAAGCAACTGCTGCCCACTGCCCTCTAGCCCTGCCAGCCCAATCACTTCCCCTTTATGGACTTCGAGGTTACCAAGGGGGAGACTCAGGCGATCGGTCGTGAGAGTAACGTTCTCTAGCTTCAACGCCAACCCATCTTGAGCGGTTTTGGGTTTGACCGGGGGGGCCAGTTCCTTACCAAACATAAGCTCCACCATTTTTTCGTCTGAACACGCAATTGGCAGGTCTCCGACTACCTTCCCCTGACGCATAATGGTGACGCGATCGCATAGCTCGTTCACGTCTTCCAGCTTATGCGACACGAAAATAATTGACTTTCCCTGATTGGCTAACAGTTTAGCGGCAGCAAACAAAGCGTCCTTTTGGGAGGCTGAAATTCCAGTGGTGGGTTCATCCAAAATCAGGGTGTTGACCCCCAAGGAGAGCAGCCGCAAAATCTCAAGTTGTTGCCGCTCACCGACGGTGAGATTGCCCACCCGTTCATTGATGTCCAGCTTGAAGTTAAATTGGTCTGCCAATTGCCGGAATTCGCGAACGACTTTGCGATGATTGGTAAATACTCCCCCCGGCTTTCCTGCCAGGAAATTATCCAGCACCGACAGCGGCGGGAAATCCAGTGGATCCTGGTGCAACATGCCAATGCCTGCCTGAATGGCATCCGCAGGGGATCTGATTTCAACAGCCTTTCCATCTAGTAGAACCGTTCCCCGATCGCGACTAATAAAGCCACTCAAAACTTTTACCAACGTACTTTTGCCAGCCCCATTCTCACCCAGTAAGCCCTGAATGCTGCCTGCCTCTATCGTCATTGACACATCGTCGTTTGCCTGGACTGAGCCAAACTGTTTGGAAATATGCCCTAACTCGACCTTCATCCAAAATTCCTCGATACCGCTCCCATTATGGGCAATTGTGCTTTTGATTGATTAAAAACCCCGACTTCGCGAAGTCGGGGTTTTTAATCAATCTTACTTACTCGGTCCTTCCATGCCCGCTAGAAGTTGGGGCATATACCAGATTTGCTGATCGGTTGCGACTTCTCCTGCTTTGGCGTAAGTCGAGTCATCCTGGAGTTTGATCGGTCCCTTATAAAGGTTAATACTGCCATCGCCCAACCCCTTCACGAATTCGTCAATGACTGTCTTCTTGTCCCCCAGGGCATTGCCAGGCAGGAAGCCTATCATGGAGGTTTCAGGGCTATTGATGTCTTTCCAATCTGGCCCAAGCCAGACAAACCCGTTGGGAACTTTGCCCTCCATGGCTTCCTTTACGGCTTTGGTGTAGGGAAGTGACCAGTTGTAATAGGGAACTCCCAGGCAGATGTCGGGTGCCAGATTACATCCGGTCTTAAGGTCATAGTGGACAAATTTAACTTTCTTGCCTGCTTGGGCAGCCTTTTTGGCTTCGATCGCTGCTTCAGGGGTGTCAATTCCAGACATAACAACGTCATAGCCGCCGTTATAGTAATCGTTGGCGACTTTAGTGGGGTCGAGGGTTTTGCCAGGAATATTGAACCAAAAACCGATCCAGGTGACTTTGAACTTCAGGTCTTCCGGTTTCTTTTTCAGGTAATTTGTCCAGCAATATTTTGCCCCCAGATAGGCAGCGGAGGCATAGCGGCGAGTCTCGTCGTTGATCAGAGGGCCTAAATAGCCAATCTTTCCAGTTTCTGTACCCAGCGCTGCAGAGCATCCGGCAATCATTTTGCCAAACTCCATGCGCCCCATAATATTGCCCAGGTTCGGCTGGTTCTTGTAGTTTTTGCCTTCTTTCCAGGCATAGTCGCCAGAGGTATGAATGATAGAAACGTCAGGATGCTTTTTAGCGGTTGTCAGAGCGTCATCCTTGAAGTCGTCGGAGTTAAAGATAACTAGCTTGGCTCCCTTGGCAATCAGATCATCGGCAACCTGGACACCTGTTACATTGGGGCGATCGGCAGGGTTAACTTTATCCACATACTCAAACTTAACACCAGGGACTTTTTTGACAACTTCCTCCATTCCTTCATATTGCGCCTGGTTCCAGCCACCGTCGTTTTTGGGACCAACAATAACCATGCCGACCGTATATTCTTTTCCGCCAGCTTGAGCCGCAGGGGATTGGGAGGCGGCAGGGGAACTGGTTGGGGCAGGACTGCTACAGGAACCCACAAGTGCACCTAAAGCGGCAAGCTGGCAGAACCGCTGAAGCAAAGACCGGGAACTGATCAGGAATGAAATTGTTTTGCGATCGCCAGATTTCCCCATCGTTTTGCCAAGATTTGAGAGATCAATGTTCATAGTTCACTGCTCATAACCACACGTCGTAACCCTACAGAGCTCAGTCTACTGAGTTCTCCGTTTTCCAATTAAGGCGATCGCTCCTTTGATCGATGTATCAGGTGTAACACTAGCAGTCCGTCAGGATAGATTTGAATAACCCCTCAAATCTATAAGGTCCATATTCTGGGTGTTTTGCGGATTTTCAATCCTTCAAAAGGGTCTTGACAGTTCCCTGGAACCGGAAGAGGGCATTAAGACGTGGTGGTTGGAGGTCTTGCCCCCAGGCAGAAGATTCCACCCCCACAATCATCTTTATCCCTATTTAAAAAATGAAGGTTGCAGATTGGGGACGGGGTTCCACCCCGTCCCCAATCTGCCCTGTTCGCTATTTAAATTGGTCTTAGGTTAATTGCACCCAGCGACTTGGCGCTCAACACTCAGCCTGCAAAGATTGGGCGATAATATCACTATCCAATCGTCAGGGCCTGGCCTGCGGCAGGTATCCTTTCGGTCATCGCCCAAGAAATTGGAGACGAAATGGCCTCCATCAACCAACATTTTGTCTGGGGAATTGATCACTGTAAACTCATAGATTGTATTCAGACAGGTATCATTCCCAACTGTAAAAGCGCCATAGCGGCAGTATCCTAAGCAGTTGACGCTAAAATCTCTCTCATTAAAAACTGAAACACACCGTTCTCTAGAGACTCCAACCATGCTTGAATTCTACCGTCAACACGTTGCTGAGCGGGCTGCATTGGGCATTCCACCCTTACCCTTGAGTGCCCAGCAAACCTCTGAACTGGGTGAGTTGCTGAAAAGTCCACCAGCGGGAGAGGAAGAATTTTTGCTGACGTTGCTGCGCGATCGCGTTCCCCCCGGTGTTGATCAGGCGGCCTATGTGAAGGCAGGATTTTTGACGGCGATCGCCAAAGGCGAGGCCAGTAGCCCACTCATTTCACCCCTGGATGCGGTTGAGCTATTAGGCACCATGATGGGTGGGTACAATGTCCAATCCCTGATCGATTTGCTTCAGGTCCCCGATGGGGCGATCGCTGCTGCTGCCACCGCTTCCCTCAGCAAAATTCTGCTGGTTTACGATGCTTTTCACGACGTCCAGGAACTCGCTGCAAGCGGCAACAGTTATGCCAAACAGGTGATGCAATCCTGGGCTCATGCCGACTGGTTTACCAGTCGCCCCAAATTGCCTGAAAGCATTACGGTGACGGTCTTCAAGGTGCCAGGAGAAACGAATACGGATGATCTCTCCCCCGCCCCCCACGCCACCACCCGGCCCGACATTCCCCTCCATGCCACAGTCATGCTGGAAACCCGAATGCCAGGGGGATTAGACACCATTGCAGCCCTGAAGCAGAAAGGGCATCCCGTTGCTTACGTAGGCGATGTCGTCGGCACCGGATCATCTCGCAAGTCTGCCATCAACTCCGTCCTGTGGCACGTTGGCGATGATATTCCATTTGTCCCCAACAAGCGCACGGGTGGCTACATTTTAGGCGGCAAAATTGCGCCCATTTTCTTTAACACAGCGGAAGACTCGGGTGCCTTGCCGATCGAGTGCGACGTCACCCACCTCGAAACGGGTGATGTGATTACGATCTATCCCTACAAAGGCGAAATCACTGACGAGACGGGCAAAGTCCTTTCTACCTTCACGCTGAAACCCGACACGATCCTGGATGAAGTCCAGGCAGGTGGACGTATTCCCCTCCTGATCGGGCGCACCCTGACGGATAAAACTCGTACCGTTCTGGGTCTAGAACCCAGCTCCCTGTTTGTCCGCCCCAAACTACCTGCGGATACTGGTAAAGGCTTTACCCTATCGCAAAAAATGGTCGGCAAAGCCTGCGGTCTACCCGGCGTGCGCCCCGGCACCTCCTGCGAACCTGTGATGACCACCGTTGGTTCCCAGGATACAACCGGGCCCATGACCCGTGATGAGCTCAAAGAGCTTGCCTGCCTTGGCTTCAGCGCCGATCTGGTGATGCAAAGCTTTTGCCACACCGCCGCCTATCCCAAGCCAGTAGACATCAAAACCCACAAGGATCTACCTGACTTCATCAACGCTCGTGGCGGGGTTTCCCTCCGTCCTGGGGATGGCATTATCCATTCCTGGCTCAACCGCATGCTGTTGCCCGATACAGTTGGTACTGGCGGCGATTCCCACACTCGCTTTCCGCTGGGAATCTCCTTTCCGGCAGGGTCCGGTTTAGTGGCGTTTGCCGCAGCGCTGGGAGTGATGCCCCTGGACATGCCAGAATCCGTGCTGGTACGGTTTAAGGGACAACTACAACCGGGCGTGACGTTGCGGGATATCGTGAATGCGATTCCTTACGCTGCTATGCAGAGAGGGTTGCTGACCGTGGAAAAGCAGAATAAGAAAAATGTCTTCTCCGGTCGAATAATGGAAATGGAAGGCTTACCCGATCTGAAGCTGGAGCAGGCGTTTGAACTCACCGATGCTACAGCGGAACGATCCTGTGCTGGCTCGACCATCAAACTTAGCCCGGAAACGGTAGCTGAATATCTAAGATCGAACGTTGCCCTGCTAAAAAACATGGTGGCACGGGGGTATGGCGATGCCCGCACCGTTCTGCGTCGGGTTGCCAAAATGGAGCAGTGGTTAGCAAATCCAGTTCTGATGGAGGCCGATGCGGATGCGGAATACGCCGAAATCATTGAGGTTGATCTGAACCAGGTTAGGGAACCGATCGTCGCTGCCCCTAACGATCCAGACAACATCAAACTAATGTCCGAGTGTGCTGGTGATCCCATCCATGAAGTATTCATTGGCTCCTGCATGACCAACATTGGCCATTACCGCGCCGCTGCCAAGGTGCTGGAAGGCGCAGGCCCAGTTAAGGTCCGCCTCTGGATTTGTCCACCCACCCGCATGGATGAAAAGCAACTGCGAGAAGAAGGCTACTACGGTATTTTCGCCGCCTCCGGTGCCCGCACAGAGATGCCCGGATGTTCACTCTGCATGGGTAACCAGGCGAGGGTTGCCGATGGGGTAACCGTATTCTCCACATCAACCCGTAACTTCAACAACCGCATGGGCAAGGATGCCAAAGTCTACCTTGGTTCAGCAGAATTAGCTGCGGTCTGTGCCCTTCTGGGTCGAATTCCCACCGTAGAAGAATATATGGATATCGTGACGAAAAAGATCGATCCATTTGCGGGCGAACTTTATCGTTATCTCAACTTCGATCAAATTACCGGATTTGAAGACGAAGGACGTGTCATTCCACTGGAAGAGATGCCTCGAATTGAAGACATTCTAGGAATGCCTGCTGCTGCCCGATAGATTGAACAGGGTAAGGAGTTGTTCAACAAATAAGGGCAATCTCTTGGGATTGCCCTACCAGTTCCATATCCTTGATTAACGCAAATTTTAATACCAATCTAAATAGCGAACAGGGCAGATTAGCGACGGGGTGCAGGGGTGGAACCCTGGCTGGGGGCAAAGCCCCCATACCCCCATCTGCAACCTTCATTTTTT
>JBAUTA010000543.1:0-2154 GCA_049581985.1 Kovacikia sp. | reverse complement strand
ATGATCGGGAGAAAAGATCACGCTTAATACGCGATCGCGATGTCCTTTCAAAGTCTTTATGCACTGCCAGGTTGATAGATCCCACAACCGAATCGTTGGTTCACTGCTGCCACTGGCTAACTGCTGTGCATCGGGACTAAAAGCAATCGAATGGACTCCACCTGAATATCCGTCCAGGGTTTTGAGACACTGCCCAGTCTGCCCATCCCACACTCGAATCGTCTGGTCATTACTGCCACTCGCCAGCCTGGTTCCATCGGGGCTAAACGCCACGCATCTGATCCAGGCAAAATGCCCTTCCAGGATAGCAATCTGCCGTTGATCGGCAATGTGCCAGAGTAAGATATTTCGGTCAATTCCGATCGCCAGCAGCGTTCCATCGGGGCTAAAGGCAACCGCCAGAATATCTCCTAGGGTTTGCGTAAAAACTGATTTCGTCAAATCCGCATGGGCAAAATTGACCCGATGTAAATTGACACCCTGTAAGTAAACCTGCCATACCGTTAAATGGGAAAAATCGTACCCACTCAAGTTCACATCCAATTGGCTGAATAAATTGAGCAGGTTTCCAGCGGCATAACCAGGTGATTGCAAAGGACGCGACTTGAGAGCCGATAACGTCTGGTCTAGACACTGTTTTACGGCTTCCCTATTGCCTAAATGTGCCTGCAATTGATCCACCAGAGGCTTCACAATCAGCCGAAATTGAGTTGTTCTTAAATAATCTTTTGTTTGGGCTTTGCTTAACGCATGACGATCAATCAACCCAATTTCGCCTCGCATCAGTTCTCCACACACCTGTTCAATCAACCAATCCGTCACATACTCCATCACCACAGGTTGCTGCGTGAACGTTACCGCTGCTCCCTTGAGGGAAGACGTCACTTTCTCAATCAGCGATCGGTATTGCAGCGATTCCAGGGATCCCAGTAACATTTTGGGGGCGGCGATTGGCAGCATATCCTCGCGTAGCTCTGGCAGGGAAACCCACTCCCTTGAGATCGCCAACCAATACATAATCTGCTGCTCGAATCCAGTCAGACGACTGAATTGTTGCTCCAATAGATCCGCAATATCGCCAAAAACTACGGTGCTCTGCGCTAAAAACTGTGAGACATTACCATCAAACAGCTCCTGAATAGTGGTGGAGACAATTTTCAGTGCCAGCGGATTACCAGAATAGTGATCAATCAATGTGCGTGTATCTGTTTCCAGGTATGGGAACCCCTTCTCCTCCAGTATTGCCTGGGCGTTTTCTGGGTCTAAGCCTTCCAAGCGCAGTGATCGAATTGGTAAGGTGTTTCCCGCCTTTGCGGCTAACCCTCCCGGTAGCTCCCGGCTAGTCAACACCAGACAACTCTGATGGCGACTTTCGCCCACACTCTGGAAGCACTGAGCGTAGGCTTCATAGCCCTCTCGATACGCCCCCGCGCGATCGCCCGTACACAGAATCGATTCCGCATTGTCCAATACCAGCAGGCAACGGGACTGCCGCAGCAACTCAATCAGGCGGGTGATTTTGCCCCCGAGCGTTATGGGTAAATCACCCGGTTGCTGACAGCTCAGCACACTCAACACGTCCGTCAGCAAATCCTCCAGGGGGGGTGCCTGGCGGAGCGATCGCCAGATGAGAAACTCAAACTCATCTTGAATCTGTTCTGCTAGTTTGATTGATAAGGCTGTTTTACCAATCCCACCCATGCCCATCAGCGTGACGAGGCGGCAACCCCCATGCACGATCCACTGCTTCAACGTTGCCAGTGTTTCTGCACGACCATAGAATGCCGAAACATCTATCGCTTCGCCCCAATCTTGCCTGCGGTTAGAGAAGATGGGCGTCTGCGCGGCTGGGCTTGGGTTAAAGACCACCAGGGCAGTAGAGATTTGTGGAGCGTCAGGCGGAGCAATGTGATAGAGCGGCAACGGGTCTTGTAGCCCTTTGAGGTGACGTACTCCTGCATAACTAGCAGGTACAGGCAAATGCCCTTTGACCACGTCATAAACCGATTGAGACAAACAGATGCCACCTGGCAGAGCTTCTGTTTGCAACCGCGCCGCCAGGTTAACGCGGCTACCTATGACATCGTTGTCGTTGTACACCACATCACCCAGGTCAATGCCAATTCGGTGCTGCAAAACGTCGTCAGGTGATAG
>JBAUTA010000542.1:0-4335 GCA_049581985.1 Kovacikia sp. | reverse complement strand
CCAGTTCTGGAACCGCCACCGTTAACCTGACGATCACTCCCGTGAATGATGCGCCCATCGCGAATCCCGAAGCCTATCAAGTTGCCAGCAATGTGCCGCTGGGCGTGAACGCAACCAATGGGGTCCTGACGAACGATACGGATGTAGATGGTCCCTCGTTAAGTGCGATCGCAGCCACTACCACCACCACCAATGGAGGGACGGTTACGCTCAATGCGGATGGTTCCTTTACCTATACTCCTGCAACAGGCTTCAGCGGAATTGATAGCTTTACGTATCAGGCAACGGATGGTTCCTTAAGCTCCAATCCCGCCACAGTGACCCTCAACGTTGGACCGGACATTGCTCCCACCGCTGTAGACGACAGCAACAGTCAATATGCCACTACACCAGGCACACCACTCAACATACCCGCCATCTTTGGAGTTTTGGGAAATGACTCAGATCCCGATGGTCCAACCCTGAGTGCAGTTGCAGGGGTGACAACCACCGCCAACAACGGCACGGTAACGCTCAATGCCGATGGGTCCTTCCTCTATACCCCTAAAGTCGGCTTCACAGGGACGGATACCTTCACCTATCAGGCAACCGATAGTCTGCGAACCTCGAACCTGGCTACCGTCACGATCGCGGTCAATACGAATGCACTGCCGGTTGCGGTAGACGATAGCAATAGCGCCTATCGAACTTCCCCAGGTAATTCCCTAACCATCTCTAGTTTGAATGGGGTGTTGCAAAACGACAACGATGGCGGCGATGGGCCGGGATTGAGTGCCGTTGCAGCGGTTTCGACGACCGCCAATAACGGAACCGTGACGCTCAATGCGGATGGTTCCTTCCTCTACACCCCTAAAACAGGCTTTAGTGGGACGGATACCTTTACCTACCGGGCAACCGATGGCATTGATGTATCCAATCTGGCTACTGTTACGATCGCGGTTTCCACCAATATTCCACCCGTTGCTCAGGATGACACCAGTTATCGGGCGATCGCTAATAGCACTTTCTCTTCAGGTGGAGCAGCAAGTGTATTGAACAATGACTCAGATGGCGGCGATGGTCCAGCCCTGAGCGCGGTTGCAGGAGTCACAACCACCGCTAACAACGGGACTGTCACCATGAATGGTGATGGCTCCTTTATCTACACGCCTAAAGCAGGTTTCATTGGCACAGATACCTTTACCTACCGGGCTACGGATGGGATCGACCTCTCCAGCCTTGCTACCGTCACGATCGATGTTGTGACAAACTCTGCGCCTGTCGTGGTCAATGATTCCTACATCACTACCGTCAACCGAACCTTAACCGTTCCGCAATCTGGAATTCAGGGTGTGCTGGCAAACGATAGCGATGCAGATGGCAATACGCTGGCAGTTTTCCCCGTCAGTTTGCCCACGAATGGTAGCTTACTGCTCAATAGCGATGGGTCTTTTACCTATACCCCCAATACAAACTACCAGGGTGTGGATTTCTTTACCTACCAGGCCAACGATGGCTTAGTCAATTCTAATAACGTGGCAACCGTGACCCTGAGTGTTGTTGCCAACGTTGCACCGATCGGCAACTCCGATACCTACAATGTTAACCGCAACAACACCATTACCGTTTCGGCAGCCAACGGGGTACTGAAAAATGACGTTGACCTTGATCCACTCACCGCAACCCTGGTCAGCAATCCCAGCAATGGAACGCTTTCCTTCAAAAACGATGGCTCCTTTATCTATTCTCCCAATACCGGCTTTAATGGCCCAACGGATACCTTTGTTTACCGGGCAAGTGATGGCAGTTTGACCTCCGCTGCAACCACCGTCACCCTCAGCATCAAGACCAGCAGTACAGCCCCAACCGCCAACCTCGACACCTACAGTGGGAATGCAAATAACACTCTCAGCATTCCCCTCGCATCAGGAGTATTGACCAACGATACTGACCCCGAAGGTGATAATCTCATTGCCAGTGTTGTGGCTGGCCCCGGTCAGGGAACCCTCGCCCTGAACTCCAACGGGTCCTTCACCTACCAGCCTAATGCCAATTTCAAGGGGACTGACACCTTTGTCTATAAAGCGAATGATGGTCTTAATGACTCCAACCTGGCTACGGTCACTATTAATGTTGGTGCGATTAATAACCCACCTACCGTCAGCGTACCAGGAAGCCAGGTCGTTTTCCGCAACACAGATCTGGTCATTGCCTCCGGTCTTAGCATCAGTGATGTCGATGCGGGTACCAACGCTGTCCAGGCAACCCTAACCGCTACCAATGGCAGTTTGTTCCTTGGGACAACAACAGGGGTAACGGTTGTTGATCCAGACGGTGACAAGAGCATTGTGATTCAAGGCAGTATTGCCAGTATCAATGCAGCACTTACCAACCTCAAATATAGTCCCGACACCAATTACACAGGAACGGATGACATCAACATCGTTGTCAATGACCAGGGCTTTACGGGTAACACCGGCCCTCAAACGGGGACTGGTAACATTGCGATATCCATAACCACTGGGCCTAGCCAGGTTGCAGATATTAACCAGACGCCCAATGCGGCTGGCACTGGAACCAATTCTTCAAATCCTGCGAATCTGGTTGCAGCAGGCAGTGTGGTCTACTTTGTTGCCAACGATGGAATTAATGGCACCGAACTGTGGAAGAGCGATGGCACCAGCAGTGGCACCACGCTAGTTTCCGACATCAACCCCACTTCCGGCGGCTCCTCCTCTCCCACCAACCTGACGGTTGTAGGGAATACGCTGTACTTCTCTGCTACGGATCCCAGCAGCGGCACAGAGCTGTGGAAAACCGATCTGATTAATGGGGCAACGACACGGGTCAAGAACATCAACCCCCTGACTGGTAGCTCAAGTCCCTCAAATCTGGTGAATGTGAATGGAACGTTGTTCTTCCGGGCAAATGATGGCAGTGGTTTGTCGCTCTGGAAAACAGACGGCACAGATGTCGGAACCGTCAAGGTGGGCACAGGCTACAGCCAGCCTGGTAGCCTGACAGCGGTTGGCAGCACTCTTTACTTCACTTCAAACAATGGCACCCAGCTTTGGAAGTCCAACGGCACAGATGCGGGTACCAGCGTGGTGAAAGATCTGGGGGCAGGTGCCGGAGTCACCAATCTGACCGCGATCGGGAGTACCCTGTTCTTCACCGCCAAGGACAGCCAGGGAGTAGAACTGTGGCGCAGTGATGGCAGCAGTACTGGAACCACCCGCATTGCCGATATCAATACAGGCACCAATAGCTCCAGCCCCAACAATTTGCGCAATTTGGGTGGGACTCTGTACTTTATTGCCAACAATGGCACTAGTTCTGGGCTGTATAAGAGTACTGTGACCGGAACCGTGTCGCTGGTGCAAACGCTTCCATCGGCGGGTCAAGCTCCTACCAGCCTGACGGTTGTGGGGTCTACACTCTTCTTCGTGGTTGATGCTGGCACCAGCACAACCCCCAAACTCCAGCTTTGGAAGAGCAACGGCTCAACGGCCTCTCTGGTAAAAGACATCAACCCCACAGGCAACGCCAATCCAGCATCCTTAACGAATGTCAACGGGATTCTGCTGTTTACTGCCAACGATGGCAATACGCGGATCTGGCAGAGCGATGGCACCGATACGGGCACCATTCCCGTGAGCGGAGCCTTTACAGGAGGAGTCCCCAGCAACCTAACAGGTGCTAACAGTAAGCTCTTCTTTACAGCGGATACGACGACAACTGGAACCGAGCTATGGGCTTTGTAAGCAGTGCACAGTTCTTGGCCTCCTGATACCGATTGAAACCATGAAGGTTCTCGATGGGGTTCCCTCCCGATCGGTTGTGTTTGCCCTTTCAATGGGGAGGAAACTGATCCAACTTGAGTTGAGGCCAGATGAGTTCCTGAAAGGCTGGCTCATGAAGGCTTGCACAATCTTAAAATCTTCAAGCTTCAACCTCAAATGGCATGACTTATTGCTACCGTATGGGAATTTATTGAGAACCGCTATATAGCCCTTTTCAAGGGTGTGAGGTACTTCACCCAAGTACAAACCGCTATAGTATTAGGGGTATGGATTTTGGCGATCTGCCTGATGTGCGAAGCATGACGATTCCTTCCAATTTGCCTGAGCCTGGTTCTTCATCTGGTGTCAATCTCCCTGCCACAGCTCAAGCCGGAAACCACCCGAATAGCGGCAACGGGGAGGGAGGGACACAGTCCCCGTTGCCTCCGGCGAGAACGACTTCAGTGGTTCCATCCAATTCAGTTTTATCGGAACTCACTTTAGACAGGGCTCCTGAAAAAGGGGCTGCCGCAAAGCCAACTGTCCATCTGGAGAGATCTCTGGCTAATCGGCG
>JBAUTA010000541.1:0-1786 GCA_049581985.1 Kovacikia sp. | reverse complement strand
CCCTTGACTCAATGCGCCAATGGGAAGCAGCCGCCCTGAAAGAAACCTGGCGAGAGCCGCAACACGAGCAGGACATACTCGAAGCAGGCATTTTGCTCGCCGATTACCGTAGCGCGTGACCCTGGTTGACTAACAAAACTCTATCGCCTTCTCCCTAACTCTCTCCCAGAGGGCGAAGAGAGCTGAGGCAGGCGATCGCCAAAGAATATCAGCATAGGTGTTTGGCTAATTCATCTCGCAGTGCTTCATCTTCGTGGGCATAGGAGAAAAAGATTTCAATGGTTTGCTCGGTCATGGCATACATTTACTATGCTGGACGCACAACGCGGATGAGTTTGCCCTATGGCGCTTCTTCGTCTCTGATGGCTGCATCAGTTCGGTTTGCTAATGCTTGCCAGTCTCGGTCGTTTGTACAGACGATAATACCAGCATGTTCTGGTTGTAGACTATGGAGTCGAATAAAATCTTTGCGGTTTTGTGTAACCACAGTACGGTTGTCATTTGTTGCAAATGCTAAGACATCAGGGTCAGCAATTTTTTGGTTTGCTCGTCCGGCTTCTTGAACGGTCAGGACATCGTGGCCTAATATTCTCAAATATTCTACGACTGGAGAGGGATATTGCTCATCCGCATAGAGACGCGCCATGAACTATGATGCCTCGTGCATGACTACGTCATTTTCCTGAATCTCTGTTTCAATTTCGGAGGGGAATGCTTTGGCGTAGGCCCAGGCGTTGGCCAGATCGGTGGCTGAAAGCGATGGATAGCTTGTGAGTAGGTCGGCTTCGCTATAGCCGATTTGTCTGGCTTCAACCAGTCCCCAAACGGTGATGCGAGTTCCTGTAATGCAAGCGCTTCCTCCACAAACGTTAGGTGTTTTCTCAATTCCGCGACCCAGCGATGGTTTGTTTTGGGAGAGGAGTTGAATGACTTGCGCTTTTTCGTCGTCTGAAAGTGCCAGCAGTTGAGGTTTTAGTTCTTTGAGCGTCATACCAGGGAAAGAAAATGACGTTTCTATTGTATCAATTTTTTGTGCGCCAGTTTTTGGCGTGTATGGAGGCCGATCAATGAGTATGGAACGGTGTTGCGATCGCACATCAGCCACAAACAGAGCAATCGCTTAGCGGCAGATTTAGGTTCAAAAGTCGTTTCGAGGTTGCCGAATCGGAAATGCGCGGTGTTGAGTCATAGAAAATTCCATTCCGTCTTGACTTCTTGAATACTGCGTTCTAACGCTGGAATCCTAACAAGAGTTCTTTGGATCGCCTACTCTAATAACTCCAGCATATCAGGCGCAGCAGCAGGTTGAGATTGTGCAACTTGAAGCTGAAGCGTAGACAAGCGTGATAATAATGCGATCGCCTCCTCAGCCACATTTTTCATCTCATCGATATAAGACAGCACCAATTCCGTCTCTCCAAATTGATCGAAAATTTTAAACTCAATCTCCGTAGCCTCATCAACAATATCAAGAGCCTCTTGTTTCAGACAGCAGATGAAGCGATGCATTATTCAGTTAACCAGGATTGAATCATTGACCTAAGTTTTGCGCGATCCTCCTGTTCAATTCCCCGTGGGTCAAATCGGTAGCGATAATGTAAATCGATGATCTGATTCAGATTGTCCATCTTAGATTCAGGAAGTTTCTGCTTCAGTCGTAATATCCATTGCCTGACCGTTTCAGACGCTTTGCGCTCTAACCCCAATTCTCCTAACCGTTTTTCAATCAGGTAAAACTCCGAATCTAAACCGTCCGTCACGGGTTGGTTAGATAGCTCAGAAGCTC
>JBAUTA010000540.1:0-10994 GCA_049581985.1 Kovacikia sp. | reverse complement strand
GGCAGGGGTTGAGCCATAAACCTTACTTAAATGCTCAACTTCAATCATGATGAACCTCACGACGGAGCGTTTTTGACTTTGCCTATCTTAGACTCAAGTTATATCAATCAATAAGAATAAACCGATAAGACCGGAACTTGGAAAATTTTCTTTGTAGAAATTAGGAGTTAACCGTAATCATCAATATTTTCTCTAGTAAAACCTTGTCTCTGTGAGCCAAATCAGCATTTATGCAAATCGTTAAATTTGGAATCAGCAATTCAACCAGATGAAATGAAGGGTTTCTGACGAAAATTCTTCATCCAAAGGAAGTTCACCCTTCATAGCTCACCTTTTATCAATCCATTTATCAATGTTTAGTTGAATCATGCCCATCTACTTACTGAAAAGCAAAAATTGTGCCCCAGGGGAGCCAGGTGCATGAGCATGCAGCTACCACCCGGCCAGGGAACCATTTTAATCGTGCATGACACCCTCGACAATCTGCACCTTCTGTCTAGCATGCTAAATCATCAGGGCTATAAAGTGCAGGCAGTCCATCGAGGTGAGATGGCGCTAGCAATGATCAACGTAACCCCTCCCGATCTGATTCTGCTAGACGTTTGTATGCCTGAAATGGATGGGTATGAGGTTTGTTTAGCGCTGAAGGCTAATCCCCAAACCAAAGATATTCCGGTTATTTTTATCAGCGCTCTGGATGAGGTGATGGACAAGCTGCGGGCGTTTGATGTGGGAGCAGTGGATTATATTACCAAGCCATTCCGCATCCCAGAAGTGATGGCGCGGGTAACAATTCACCTGACTCTGCGGCGTCTGCAACTGCAACTGAAGGAGCAAAATGATTTACTGAAACAGGAAGTCCGCGATCGCCTCGCAGCCGAGGCCGCCCTCCAGACAGCGAATCAGGAACTCCAACGCCTCGCCAACTTGGATGGACTGACCCAGGTTGCCAACCGTCGCCGTTTTGATGAATACCTGGAACAAGAGTGGCGCAGGCTTCAGCGAGAACAGTCCCCCCTATCGCTGATTCTCTGCGATGTGGACTTTTTCAAGCGCTATAACGATACCTACGGACACCAGGCAGGAGATGATTGCCTGCGCACCATTGCGAAAGCTCTGCAAGTTGCTGCCAGCCGACCAGCCGATGTGGTGGCCCGCTATGGGGGCGAAGAATTTGCCCTGATCCTGCCCTCAACTCCGCTAGAAGGGGCAGTTCAGGTAGCAAGGGACATTCAATCCGGCATCAAACAATTACAACTAGAGCATCGCGGCTCCCGGATTAGCCCGTTTATTACACTTAGCCTGGGAGTTACTACGATCATTCCGGAACCGGGACTCTCCAGCGCCCTGTTAGTTGCCGCCGCCGACCATGCCCTTTACCAGGCAAAGGCAGAGGGACGCGATCGCATTATTGAGAACCAGATGGTGTCCGAAAACAAGCTGCCCCAAACCTAAGGGTTGCTGGGTGCTGACCCCTCAGCCAGTAAAATTCGGTCTACAAACCTGGCAATTAGCTGATTCGCGATCGGCGTATCCTGCAAGTCCTTCAAAAGCTCCGTTAACAGCTCGGCGTTATCCAGGTAGCGGCTCTGATAGCGGGTGATTCGCGCTGTCAGATCGATTGGATCAACCTCCGGGTGAAACTGGAAGCCATAGAACGGCTTGTCAGCAATCTTAAAGGCATGGTAGGGGCAGAGCTCTGAAGACGCCAGCAGAATTGCACCTTGAGGCAAAGAAACCGCCCGTTCCTGATGGCCGCAGACTGCCCAAAATTGAGTGGGGAGATCATGAAATAAAACGTCACTCGCGGCGGCCTCAGTGAGAGACAACGGCATCGTGCCAATTTCCATATTCGGCTTGTCCACAATTACGCGCCCACCCAGGGCCTCTACCGCTGCCTGAAAGCCAAAACAGGAAGCAAACACAGGGATTTCAGCTTTGAGGCAATGTACCAGTAATCGCTTGGCATCCTCTACGAATGGATACTTTTCCGGCTGAGTCACGGACGCATCACTAGAACCCCCAACAAAGAGGGCATCATACCCCTCCATGCAGGTTGGCTCAAATTCGGGGGTGGCAAACGTATTCAACACTCCAAACTGCTGCCCATCCAACCGACTAAAGCGAACAAATTCGTCCAATTCTTCCAGGCAGGTCACCCGGTCATCTCGGATTTGCAGCAACAGGATTTTGAGCTGAGAGCGCTTTTTGGGCATGAATGGGGACAGGAGGGGTGGGGGGGGCGGGAGAGGAAACAGAGAAATTTTGAATTTTGAATCTTTAAGTGAATTTTTAAATTCCGCCCACTTTCAATCGCCTACTTTAGCAGTCGGCAACGTGAAATAGAAGCAACTTCCCTGACCGTGGGTAGATTCAAACCAGAGCTGTCCACCCTGGTTTTCGACGAGCAGCTTGCAGAGCGAAAGCCCCAATCCGGTCCCTTCAATGGTGTGTCGATCGGGGTGCTTAACCCGGTAGAATCGCTCAAATAATCGAGATTGGTCTGCCTGGGGAATGCCCAGGCCGTGATCGATGACCCAAACCTGGACCGAACCCGTCGCCAGTAAGGTCGCCCCAATTTCAATCGGACTGCCATCGGGAGAGTATTTAATCGCGTTAGACAGGAGGTTGACTAAAACCTGGGAGATCTGCCAGCGATCGCTCCACACCTGCGGTAGTTCAGGGCTAAACTGATATGTTATGGGATAGGGCCGAAACGTTGCTCCGACTTCCTCTACCAGGGTCGGCAAACAAAAGCTAACCGGATGGGTTTCTAAAGCTCCTGTTTCCAGGTTGCGAATAGCAATCAGATCACGCAACAGATGTTCCAATCGCTGAACCTGTTGTTCTACAACGGTTAGAAACTCTCGACGCTGGTCTGAAGCAAGAACAGGTTCACCCAGTAGATGCACGGATCCACTCAGAGAGGTTAGTGGAGTCGCCAACTGGTGAGTTAGCAGGTGCATAAACTGGGTCTGCATCGAGATTTGCTCTTGCAGCGCCTGATTGTCGAAGAGTGCCTGCATCAGTTCGACATCTGTAGAGTTACTTAAATTAGAGTTATTTAAATTAGATTCCATCTGGCATACCGAAAGAGAATTGTCCCATAAAACCACTACTACTAAAATGTTTACATAATTTTACAAAAATCGCCGCATCTTTAATATAGCCGTAGCCCTATGGGTTAGGCCAGAGTGCAGGGGTGGAACCCCTGGCGGGGGGCAACGCTCCCACTCCCCCCTGAATCCGCTGTCCTAATCAAACTGGCGACAGCTATAAAGGGTCATTATCGATATGGGTTGGCAAGCCAGGTAAAGGGGCGAACCAGGGTGAGAAGGGGCAAAGAAAGAGGAAAGAAGGAGGAAAGAAGGAGGAAAGGGATTAAAGGGCCAAGACTGCAAATTTCTTCCTGCTTAAATTGATACCTGAATGGACCCTCAGAGGTGTACAAATAAGGGTAGATAGAAATTGGCATATAGGTTCAGACAGGGATTTTGCCCCTGCAATCCAGATGGTCAACATCATTCATAAACTTAAAAATAAATTGGTGAGTATCCCTGCCATGCCTGTGGATCATGAGCGGATTTTAGCTGCAATTGATGTCGGCACAAACTCCATCCACATGGTTGTTGTCCGCATCCAACCGACGCTGCCCGCATTTACAATCGTCGCCAAGGAAAAAACAACCGTTCGGCTGGGCGATCGCGACAAACAAACCGGAAATCTCACCGAAGTTGCCATGGAACGGGCAATAGCTGCCCTCAAGCGATGCCAGGAAATTTCTAAAAGTCAGAACGCTGAACAAATTATTGCCGTTGCCACCAGTGCGGTGCGCGAAGCTCCCAATGGGCGGGACTTTTTACAACGGGTTGAGGCGGAGGTTGGGCTTTGGATTAACCTGATCTCTGGTCCTGAGGAAGCCCGCCGGATTTACCTTGGCGTTCTATCAGGCATGGAGTTCAATCAGCAGCCCCATGTGATTGTCGATATTGGGGGTGGCTCCACGGAATTAGTTCTGGGAGATGGGCACGAACCCCGCACCCTCAGCAGCACAAAGGTAGGAGCCGTTCGCCTGACTGCGGCCCACATCACGACGGACCCCATTAGCAATGTTGAGTTTCAGGCACTCCAGGCATACATCCGGGGGATGTTAGAGCGTCCGGTAGAAGAGTTGCAGGCCCATCTACGACCGGGAGAAACTCCTCGTCTGGTAGGCACCTCTGGCACGATTGAAACGTTAGCAATCATCCATGCCCGTGAAACCCAGGGAACAGCTCCCAGTCCGCTGAATGGCTATAGCTTTCACTTACGAGATTTGCGGGAAATTGTCAATCGCCTGCGCAAGCTTAGCAATGCAGAACGGGTCCAGATTCCGGGCATTAACGATCGCCGCGCCGAAATTATCCTGGCGGGTGCTTTAATTTTGCAGGAAACAATGACACTGCTGGGGATAGAGTCGATCGTGATTTGTGAGCGATCGCTACGGGAAGGGGTCGTTGTTGACTGGATGCTGACCCATGGGCTGATTGAAGACCGTCTGCGTTTCCAAAGCTCCATTCGCCAGCGGAGTATCCTCAAAACTGCCCAGAAATACCGGACCAATCTGGAGTACAGCGAACGGGTAGCAACCTTTGCTATCAGCCTGTTCGACCAGACTCAGGGAGTCTTGCACAACTGGGGAGATGAGGAACGGGATCTCCTGTGGGCAGCCGCCATCTTGCATAACTGCGGTCACCATATCAGCCACTCCTCCCACCATAAACACTCCTACTATCTGATTCGAAACGGCGACTTGTTAGGCTACACGGAAACCGAGGTGGAGACGATCGCCAACCTCGCCCGCTACCACCGCAAAAGTGCTCCCAAAAAGAAGCATGAAAATTACCGTAACCTCACCAGCAAAAAACATCGCCGCCTGGTGGATCAGCTTAGTCCCCTACTGCGGATTGCGGTTGCCCTCGATCGCCGTCAAATTGGTGCCATCAAACAGTTAGCCTGTCGGCCTGATCTGGACAAGGGCGAATTTCACCTCCTGCTACAGCCTGCTCACCCCAACGATGACTGTGCCCTGGAACTCTGGAGCCTGAACGAGAAGAAAGGGTGCTTCGAAGCTGAATTTGGCTTAAAAGTCATCCCAGTGTTAGAGCCTGCCCTTGAAGCAACTATCCGGTCATAGGTCAGATTGCGGTAATGGGTGGGATTTCCCTGCTCCCTTTCCCCCCTCTCCTACCTCCCCTAAGCCCGATCAACTTTGAGCCGTATCCAGCGTATCGACGTAGGGCAGCTCATCCTCGCTAAAGGGATCCATTTGCTGCTGGGGCAGCAGGTCAGCCGTAGCATCGGACACATCGCCGGTACGATTATGCAGACGCTCCTGCAAAACTTCCAGGGGAGCAGTGCAGTAGAGGATTTTCAAAGGAATCTGGTGGCTGGTCGCTTGATCGATCACGGCTTGCCGGAGGGGTTGGCGATCGTATTTAGCATCCAGAATGACTGAGTAGCCCTGTTTTGCCAGGGTAATGCCCAGTTCCAGGAGGCGATCGTAGGTTTTCTGGCTCATCTCTGAGGTGTAAAGATCGGCTCCACCGCGTGCCTCCAGGGGAATACCAGCCAGGTGCTTGCGGACGGCATCGGAGCGAATATGAATCGCGCCTGTCTGCTGTGCCAAATTGCGGGCAACGGTACTTTTGCCGGAACCAGAAAGACCAGCCATGAGGGTCAGGCTACCCTGACGAGGTTGGGTATATTGCCAGGCGAGGCGGTAGTAGCGGGCGGCAGTTTCCTTCGAGGACTGTTTGACTGCTGCGGGAATGCTGGGATCGTTTAGCAGGAACGAGGTTACTTTTGCCCGCACGTAGGATTGCCGGCTGAGATAGAGGGGCAATACCTGAAGCCCTTCCCAGTCGCCCGTCTGCTCAATATAGGCATTCAGGAACAGGTTGCTTAGGTCGCGCCGATCGCGGGCATCCAGATCCATCACAATGTAGGCAATGTCAAACATGACATCGACAAAGCGGAAGGGTTCGTTGAACTCAATGCAGTCAAACAGCAGAATCTCGTCATGCCAAAGGGCAATGTTCCTTAAATGCACATCACCGTGACATTCACGAATCCAGTTATGTTGGATGCGACTGTCAAACAGGGCTTCCTGTTCAGCAAACAGGCGATCGGTATACTGATGAGTTTCATCAAACTGCGCCTGGGTTTGGGGCCCGCCAATGTAACTTTCAGTCTGTTCGTAGTTTTCATCAATGGCGAGTCGAATCTGGGAAACCTTACCAAAGCTGCGAATGTGATCGTTGATTTCGCCCTTAGCGTGAAATTGAGCAAGCACCTGTGCCAGCCGTTCCAGCAGTTCCGCCGTTAGTTTGCCCTGATCAAACAGGTCACTGAAAAGGGTTCCCTCTGGAAACTGGCGCATTTTGACGACATACTCTACCGGCTCCCCTGCGCCGTTCAGTTCAAACTTCTCGCCCATTTGGGTAATGGGTAGAACCTCCAGATAAAGCTCAGCCGCTCCCCGCTGATTCAAACGCAGCTCTTCGTGACAAAAATGATGCCGTTTGTCCAGGGTAGAGAAGTCCAGAAATCCAAAGTTAACGGGTTTCTTGACTTTGTAGGCATAGTCCCCGGTTAATAGCACGTAAGAAACATGGGTCTGGATGAGTTGAATCGATTCAGCTACCGGATGAGGATAAAATTCCGGCTGCATCATCTGCTGAATCAGGTTGGGGAGAAGGGTCTCTGTCATGTTAGGGTCACTCGATCGGGCTTAAAAGCGTGTCATATCCATTTATAAGGATGAATATTGCAAATGGGAGAGTAGGGGCGAAGCCCCCAGTCAGGGATTCCACTGTTCAGCTAAGACGGTTGGCGAACAGAGTCAAGCCGCGCTCACGGCGAAAGCTCCTGCAGCCCGTCATTAGATCTACAAGATCTGCAATATTTACCATTTAAATTGGGGTCAGCATCCTCCACGATACCTTAACGCTTTTCTAATACCTCATTTTGGCAAGGGGATTTATGGCAAATTTACTGAGTCAGCGGACGGGGTAGGGCGAGAAAGGGCAGGAAGAGGAGGGCTTAGGAGCGTAGGAAATGCGGATCATCCGAATCGTTTTATCCGAATCGTTTTATCCGAGTCGTTTTATCCGAGTCGTTTCATTCGCAGCGTATCCCTAAAAAGTGATCATTTATAACAGACGACCGGGGCTACTATCCCTTTAATCATAGGATTGTTGCAATTGACAACGTTCATGCAACATCTTGTAGAAGATTTGGTTTACTGTCATAGCCTGGTGGCTTTGCTTGGTGGTGTGTGATGAGGTTAAGTCGTGAAATTATGCTGGCTCGTTTTAAGGTTTTCCGCTGCTCTGGGAAGTGGGTTTCTGCTACCCACCGCCGCGATCGCAGCGGATGTTTTAGTAGTCAACCAGCCCGTTGCCTCCCCTGATGGGTTTTCTGCTTTCCCCCAGGGTGATCAGGATGTTACGATCGGCCTTCCGCCCGAAGAATTACCAGACCTGGATCAGGTAACTTCCGTTTCCCAACTAACCGATGTAAGACCTACCGATTGGGCATTTCAGGCATTACAATCCCTGGTTGAGCGGTACGGTTGTATCGTGGGCTACCCGGATAAAACCTACCGGGGGAACCGGGCTCTCAGCCGCTACGAATTTGCCGCAGGTCTAAATGCCTGCCTGGATCGGATCAACGAGCTAATTGGCGCGGCAACCAGGGATCTCGTTACAAAAGAAGATCTGGAAATGCTGCGGAAGCTAACCGACCAATTTAGCCGCGAACTGGCTTCCTTAAGGGGACGGGTCGGTAATCTAGAAGGCCGCACCGCAACTCTGGAAAAGCAGCAATTCTCGACAACGACCAAACTCAATGGTGAAGTGATTGCCTATCTGGCGGATGCCTTTGGCAACGGAGCCAGTGATTTCAACAATGCAACATTTAATTACCGTGCCCGCCTGAACTTTGATACCAGTTTTACGGGCACCGATCGTTTGCGCGTCCGCCTTCAGGCAGGGAACTTTAACCTGTTTAATGCTGGCAATCCTAACATCACAAACCAACCTGGGGGAGGATTTGGTGCCCCTCAGCGGTTTGCCTCCACTTACCCCACTGTTTTTTCAGATGAAACCCGGTTGTTGCCGTCCTTTGCCTCCAGGGGACTGAACGATAATGCAGTCCGGATTCAATTTCTGGGCTACGATTTCGCTGTTGGGGAGCGGCTGAATCTGCACATTCATGCAGGTGAAACAGACCCAACTTTTCTGGGCGCAGATCCCGTTACGCCCTTCAGCGATTTTGCCACAGGTTCTCTGTCTAACTTTGCTAACTCCAATCCTGTCTACTATCCTTTGGGAAACCGGGCGGGCTTTGGGTTTGACTATAAATTGACAAACTGGCTGACGATCGCGGGCGGTTATGCCGGACAAAGCGCTGATGGCGTTGGCGATCCCAATCGCCCTGAAGCCAGTTCCGGAATTTTCAATGGTGGTCATAGTGCGTTTGGTCAGATTACCCTCTACGCCAACAGCTTGACGGTTGGCGCGTTTTACCTGAACTCCTACACGCCCCAATTTGGCCTTGACACGCTAGCTGGCAGCAATGCAGCAAAGGTCAGCACAGGTGGATTTAGCACTGCCAACGACGATCGCGTCAGCGCTAACCACTATGGATTGGTCGCCAACTACAAAGTTGCCGATTGGATTCAAATTGGTGGCTGGATTGGCTACTCCAATGCACGGGTATTAGGCGTAGACACCCTAGGGGTAGCAACCGGAAACCGGGGTGATGTTAAGGTTTTGAACTATGCACTTACCCTGGCCTTCCCCGACTTATTGCTCAAGGGTAACCTGGGCGGATTTGTATTTGGGATGCAGCCTCGAGTAACCGATACTAGCAACGCCAGAGTCGCAGCGGCGATCGGCCTGCCCGCCGGAGAGCGCCAAGATCGGGATACCGGGTTCCACATAGAAGCCTTTTACCGCATCCAGTTGAATGATCATATTTCCATTACTCCTGGCCTTTTTTGGTTGACCGCCCCCAACCAGGATAGCCGCAACCCGGATGCCTTTGTCGGAGTGATCAGGACCTCATTTACGTTTTAGGGAAGGCGGAAGGAAAGGGATTGGAGATTAGAGATTGGAGATTGGAGAGTTATCTAGAAAAACTAAGAGAGTGTTTGTAAATAGATTGTAATGACGCTCAGATGCCTGGCAATACTCGATCCCCCCTGGGCCCCCTGAAAAAGGCTACGGTGTACACACAAGTTATCTGAATCTAGCCAACGCTGGGCTTGATCCTCCCTAACCCTCCTTAAAAAGGCTACCGTGTACACACAAGTGGAATCTGAGCCAGTTTCCATCCGAGGAAGATCGACTCAAACTGCCGCAAACCATGAATCAGAGTGGGCATTCCAGGGGGACGTTGGGAGCGATACCCCGACCAACCTCCCAAGCGAGCAATCAACCACGTTGCCCAGGGCAAAGAAGTGGGTGGATAAGGATTTTGCTGTTTTTGAGTGCGTCCTTGCAGTGAGGGTGACAGTTGAGTAAGGCATTGCTGCTGTTCATCGGTAAAGGCAACCGAGGCGGATAAGTCAGGGTTATCTCGCCCTTCCACCATTTGTAGAGTTCGCACGGCAATCGATAGAGCCAGGACGCTCAACCGCTGAATCGCTTCTATCGATTCCAGTTGAGTGGCTTCGAGATTGAGTCCTGCTTGTTTGAGGGTGGCAAAGAGTTGTTCAATCCGCCATCGCCAGCAGTACCACTGAATGACTTGAAGCGCTTGTTCAATACAAACGACTTCATGCGTGGTCAACAGTCGCCAATGAATCGGGTCTTGTCCAGGGGGTGGGTTGACTTCCTGTGCCTCTACCGCATAAAGACCGACACTGGAGGGATACTCTTGGGCACTGAGGTTGTCGGGTCGTCGGATCTCCACCTTAGCCACACGCACGGCAAGCCATGCCTCTCGTGCACGTTGCCCTCGACGCGGATCATCCAACACCTGTACCGTATAACTACCCTGGCAGGGTTGAGTCCTCAGGTAGTCATAGAGGGATAACTCCTGATTCAACAGACGACGATTTTGCCGCACCCTGACTAACAAATGGGTTTGAGCCTCTGGAACCGTTGCCCATTCCTCATACAGGTCGCTTTCACGGTCGCCGATATGGGTGACTAACCTCGCCCCTCCGGCACTCAAACATCGATTGCTGGATTCTGCTGATAGCAACCATTTGTACGATTCCTTCTCCTCAATCGGCAGGTTCTGATAGTTCCGTTGATGCTTATCAGCATGGTCTAAATCTCGAGTCCACAGGTGAATCGCACTTAACCCTAAGGGAAAGCCAGTTTGGGCATTTAACACTAGCGTCGGATGAATGAAAAAACCGACATCTCGGTCGTTGCCAACCACCCCAACCCCTTGCGGCTTCAATCGCCCCACATGGGCCTGCAAGTTGACCTCACTACTATCGCTAATCGATAACACATGCAGCCCTTCTACCTGTAGTTGGCACTGATCTGCAACACTGCGAACTAATTCTGATATCGTCACGTTCTCATTCTCCAGAAACCGATAGTACCCGACCTGTTCGGCTCGATTTCGGCTAATTTGGCGAATGTTTACCGATTGCCGTTGGAGCATCGCTTCATATAATGCCGCCCCCTTTTGACTAAACGAGGGTCACCAAAAGCGGTTCCTTTGATTTGTTCAGCGTGAATGAGAATTGGGTTATCCATAATCAATGCTGCTTTCAGGGGTTGCTCCTAGTCTAGGTCCAACTTGTGTGTACACGGTAGCTTGCCAAGGGGGACGGCGATAGCCGGGGGTCCCAGACGGTAATTTTTCCACCTCTCCAAAATCTGTTGATGCCCAGAAGGACTGAATATAATGGGTATGAAGCTTGAGTCAAGCTTAAATTGAGGTGTCTCCCCATGGCCAGTATCGAAATAATTGTGCGTGATGACCAA
>JBAUTA010000539.1:0-3490 GCA_049581985.1 Kovacikia sp. | reverse complement strand
TCAGGGAAGATAAAGTTTTCATGGGGCTGATCCTGAGGAGCCATCCAGGCACGGATACCCTCGTTCAGCAAAATGTTCTTCGTGTAGAAAGTTTCAAATTCAGGGTCTTCAGCCGCCCGAATTTCCTGGGAGACAAAATCGTAGGCCCGCAGGTTAAGGGCTAGACCGACAATTCCCACCGAAGCCATCCACAGTCCGGTCACTGGCACAAACAGCATGAAGAAGTGCAGCCACCGCTTGTTAGAAAAGGCAATCCCAAAAATCTGAGACCAGAATCGGTTGGCGGTTACCATCGAATAGGTTTCTTCTGACTGGGTTGGGGTGAAAGCACGGAAGGTGTTGGCCTGGTCACTATCCTGGAACAGGGTGTTTTCCACCGTTGCTCCATGAATCGCACAGAGCAGTGCTCCCCCCAGAATCCCCGCCACACCCATCATGTGGAACGGGTTCAGGGTGAAGTTGTGGAAGCCCTGGACAAACAGGATAAACCGGAAGATGCCAGCGACTCCGAAACTGGGTGCAAAAAACCAGCTTGACTGCCCCAAGGGGTACATCAAGAAAACGGAGGTGAATACGGCGATCGGTCCGGTAAAGGCGATGGCGTTATAAGGGCGGACGCCTACCAGGCGGGCGATTTCAATCTGACGCAGGCAAAAGCCAATCAGACCGAAGGCCCCGTGGAGGGCAACGAAGGGCCACAGGCCACCGATTTGGAACCAGCGGGTGAGGTTTCCTTGAGCTTCCGGGCCCCACAGGAACAGGATGGAGTGCCCAAAGCTGTCAGCGGGGGTGGAAACGGCAACGGTTAAGAAGTTGCAGCCTTCCAGATAGGAAGAGGCCAACCCGTGGGTATACCAGGAGGTAACGAAGGTGGTGCCGGTCAGCCAACCGCCAAGTGCCAGAAAGGCACAGGGGAATAGCAACAGACCGGACCAGCCGATGAAAACAAAGCGATCGCGTTTCAGCCAGTCGTCGAGGACGTCGAACCATCCTCCCGTCGGCTGTGCGCGTCCGACTGCTATGGTCATGACGTAAAACTCCAGATCGTTATGAATAAGGACGAAAGAAGTAAGACTCCAGTCACATCAAGACCCTATTGCGAAAAAAATAATAAAGGGTAACCGTATTGTGAGCAGGGTTTACGTTTCTTTACCGTCCCCTCATTATACGGATATCACCCCAAATTTGCCAGGTTAATGCTTAACAGAAGTTAAAGTTATCAGAGGAAAGGGGGAGAAAACAGAGCCGTATCTTCTTCTCAGCCTGCTTTTTAAAACCTGGGAAGAACCCGTTTTGGAGCCCCTCAGGGACTTGGGGAAAAGGGAAGATTAAGCGCTTCACGATAGAGAAACAGCGATCGTCCTCAAGGCTTAATTTAACGATGGGACTTTATTGAATTGGGGCTACCTACTCAGATGAAAACAAATGCGGTTCGGATTCTGGACACCCTTAATATCGCTTACGAACTGCGGGAATATGAAGTAAATCCTGATGATTTGGCGGCGGAAACGGTGGCCCAAAAGATTGGGTTGCCGCCGGAGCAGGTGTTCAAAACCCTGGTAGTCAGGGGCGATCGCACAGGCATTCTGCTGGCAGTCATTCCGGGTGATACTCACCTAGACCTTAAAGCTTTGGCAAATCTCTCTGGTAATCGTAAAATTGAAACGGTTCCGCTAAAGGAAGTACAACCTTTAACAGGCTACGTTCGAGGCGGCGTGACCGCACTTGCCTGTAAGAAAGACTATCCTGTTTATGTAGATGAACTGATTCAATTGTTTGACATCATCTCGATTTCAGCCGGAATGCGAGGGTTGCAGATTTTGCTAGCGCCCAATGATTACCTGACAGCAGTTAAGGGGGAGATTGGAGCAATTTCCCAGGACAAAGGGTAAGCAGTGAGGAGATGAAGCATTCTTCCCATCCATTCATTCCTTTAAGTGATTAACCGGGTAACGATGGGGATTGCATTTGCCTGCATCCCATCCCCCTCTTTCCCTCACCCTCAAAAATAGTACAAATGATCGGAACTCAAACCCATCCCATTCTGACTGTCCCCGGCCCTAATCCTAAGACGCAGTTAGGACATATGGTGAATCTCCTGCGTTTTTCCAGGAATTCGGTCGGCTTTACGCGCCAGCTTTTTGAAACCTATGGGCCGATCGCCTCTCTTAGATATGGCGGTCGGACAAACCTCTACTCACCGCTGCCGGATTGTCCTGGTACTGTGTTTGCCTACGGTCCTGAGTTTGTTCGTCAGGTGGCAACTCAGAATGACACTTACTACAAATATCCCCTATCGGGAAGGCTATATCGGCGCAGGAATGAGTCTGCTCGGAGCGAGCCGTTGAAGCACTTTGTGGTTGGGCTGTTTGGGGTGAATGGCGATCGTCACCGCCAACATCGCCAACTGATCATGCCTGCTTTGCATCGGCAGCAAATTGAGTTTTACCGGGATGATATTGTTGCCCTTACCCAGGCTACCCTCGATCGCCTGCAGGTGGGTCAGCATTACGACATTGCGGAGGTGATGCGACTTTTGACAATGCGGATCGCGACCAAAATCCTGTTTGGAGAAGATATTGGCGAGAACGGCAAAGGCACAGGTCAATTAATTCAGGACGTCCTCTCGATCATGGGTTCCCTGTGGATGACACTTTTTCCGTTTGACCTACCAGGCTCAACTTACCATCGGTTTTTAAGCCTGATTGCCCAACTGGATGACCGCATGCGCGAGATCATTGCTCGCAAGCGGTCATCGGACTGCTCCGATCGGGATGTTCTCTCAATGTTGATTCAGGCGCGGGATGAGGATCAGGGTGAGGGACTCAGTGAGGATGAACTGTTGGGCCATGCCGGAGTCATTTTTGTGGCGGGCCATGAAACCAGTTCCAACGCATTGACCTGGACGCTGTTTTTGCTGTCCCAGAACCCCCAGGTGGCGGCTGATTTGCTAGATGAACTGGAGACTGTTTTGCACGGTGAAGCCCCAACTGTGGCCCAACTGGCCCAACTGCCGCTGTTAGAACGGGTAATTAAGGAAAGTATGCGGATTTTGTCGCCAGTGCCGTGGAATGGGCGGGTAACATCACAACCCACTGAACTGGGCGGATATTTTTTACCGCAGGGCACGGAAGTTTTTGTCAGCATCTATCAAACCCATCAGATGCCGGAACTTTATCCTGAACCAGACGTGTTTAACCCCCACCGTTGGGAAACGATCACTCCCACTATCTATGAGTACAATCCTTTTAGTGTAGGTCCCCGTCTCTGCATTGGGGCTGGTTTTGCCATGATGGAGATCAAAATTGTGCTGGCAATGTTACTACAGCGATATCGGCTGCAATTGATGCCAACGGTCAAAATTAACCCGGTTGGCTTAATTGTGTTGTCTTCAGAATATGGAATGCCAATGCAGGTTCACAGACAAGATCATGACTTTACCCAAGCCCTTGGAAGGGTGCAAGGAACGGTACGCGAGATGGTAAAGCTA
>JBAUTA010000538.1:0-3275 GCA_049581985.1 Kovacikia sp. | reverse complement strand
CTCTATCGATCCGCGTACCGCTTCCCCCGCCGCAATGGAAACCATTGAAACCAAAGATGATCACCACAGGCATCCTTATCCTCAGTATCGGTTGCGCGGGAGCAGGCTGGTGGTTCTGGCAGCGCTCCACCAAGTCTGAAACTCCTGCTGCTGCAATACTCCCGCTCACTGTGCAAACGATGGTTGTGCACAGGCAACCAGTGGCGGCAGAGCGGACACTGACTGGAACTGTGGAAGCGATCGATGTGACAACGTTGACCTCTCGTGTAACTGGACGGGTTGAACAACTTCTGGTCCAGGAAGGCACACCAGTTGAAAAAGGACAGGTCATCGCGGTTATTGATGTCTCTGATATTCGGGCCCAACAACAACAAGCTGCCGCTCAAATCAGCGAAGCCGAGGCAGCCGTTGCCACCGCCCAAGCCGGTCGGAGCAGTGCGTTATCTCAGGTGGATACGGCACGGGGAAAACTCAGCGAGGCCCAAGCATCCTTACTGGAAGCCAGGGCAGAACTGGCAGATGCTCAATTAAACCAACGACGAATGGCTCAACTGTATGCTGAAGGAGCCGTTGCAAAGGCGAACCTGGATACGGCCAATACGCGCGTTGATATCGCGCAGGCAAAGATTGGACAGATCAACGCGACGATCGCCCAGGCAGGGTCATCGATTAGAAATGCGGAAGCGGCGGTTGGCGAAGCGACGGCCAGTGTGGGTCAGGCACGGGCACGCGTTTCCCAGGCAGAAGCCAGTACCCAGCAGGTTGCTGCCAACTTAGACTATGGGGTGGTGCGAGCGCCGTTTGCGGGTGTGATCACAAAGAAACAGGTAGAAATTGGCGCGATCGCAGGGGTCAGCCAACCGTTGGTGACCTTAGAAAATCGGGATCGTCTACGGTTCAGTGTAGCCGTTCCAGAGTCACTCATCGATCGGGTGAAATTGGGGCAATCGATGACGGTGCAAATTGATGCATTGAAGCGCCCGGTTTCTGGAAAAGTTAGCCAAATTATTCCCTCTGCCGATCCCCAGGCACGCAACTTTACGGTCAAAGTGGCATTGCCTGCCACCACCAATTTGATCTCTGGTATGTTTGGTCGATTGCAGTTAGAAACCAGCGATCGCATCGCGTTGTCCATTCCCAAAAAGACGCTGGTGCAGCGATTGGGCGTTTCTGGTGTGTTTAAGGTGGTTGATGGCAAAGCCCAGTTTCAAACCGTCACCGTGCAGCCCATTAATGGCGATGCCGTCGAGGTGTTTAACGGAGTCAATGAGGGCGATCGGTTAATTCTCAATCCAGATCCAATGTTGAAAGAAAACACTGAAATCAGTGAGTCAACCCAATCACCGACATAACAAGGAAGTGCCCCATGTCAAATGACTCTACTACTAAACCCCGTGGGCTGGTCGGTCGAATCACCGCCTATTTCATCAACTCGCAACTGACCCTTTTACTGGTGATCGCCCTCGTTGTCTTCGGCATTGGCACTGTCATCCTGGTGCCTAAAGAGGAAAATCCCCAGATTACGGTGCCAGGTGCAGCCGTGACGTTTACCTATCCCGGTGCTCCGGCTGAGGTGGTGGAAAAGAGCGTCACAACTATTGTGGAATCGCGCATCCGGGAATTGGAAGGGATTGATCATATCTATTCTGCTTCGGTCAATTCAGGCAGTGAAATTAATGTGCAATTCTTAGTGGGCAGCGATTGGGAAAAATCGATCTTTAAGTTGCAGGATCAATTATTTGCCAGTCGGGACCTGTTGCCAGCCGGTGTTACCTATGAAGTGCATCCCAGCCGCACGGATGATGTGCCGATCGTCACCCTGACCTTAACCGGAAAAGACTACAACGACAATCAACTGCATCGCGTCGGGGAACGGATTTTAGAGGAATTACGCAAGATTCCTGATACCGGAAACCTGACGATTAACGGTGGACAGCCTCGCATGATCGCGGTGGACCTGGACCCAGCCAAGCTGGCAAGTTATAAGCTATCCCCTGGCACGATCGCCCAGTCCCTTCAGGGTGCGAATACCGAACTGCCTGCGGGCGACGTATCGAATGGGCAAACTCGCTTATACATCAAAGGTGGCTCGCTGCTGCAATCCGCTGACAATGTTGGTCAGATGATTGTTGGCTTTAGCAGTGGTCATTCTCCCATTTACCTGCGCGATGTGGCCACGATTCGAGATGACTTCCGCGATCGCACCTCCTACTCCCGCATTCACTTTCGTTCCGATTACGATTTGAGTTCACCTGCGCCCCACATTAAGGATCGACCGACCGCTGCCTTTGTCAGTCAACCTGCAATCACGATCGGTATCGCCAAGAAGAAAGGTACCAATGCCGTGACCGTTGCCGAAGAAGTCTTCCATCGCTTAGAAGAACTCAAACCTGAGTTGCCGGCTGGCGTGGAAATGGCCGTCACCCGCAATGACGGGTACTCGGCTGAATCCACCGTCGAAAACCTGTTCCATGAGCTGATTGTGGCGACGGTGGTGGTAGTGGTGATGATGATGATGTTTCTGGGCTGGCGGGATTCTCTGATTGTGGGCGTGGTGATTCCCCTCACTTTAGGCACCACGATCGGTATTGGCTACCTGACAGGTCACACCATTAACAAAGTTGCCTTATTTGCGTTGATCATCTCGTTGGGAATTCTGGTGGACGATGGTGTGGTGATTGTTGAAAATATCCATCGTCGGTTTGAACTGAAACCCCAGTTAACCTTCAAAGAAAAGCTGGAAGAGGCGATCGAGGCCGTTGATGAAATTGGATCACCAACGGTGCTGGCAACCTTGACGGTGGTGCTGGCCTTTTATCCCCTGCGCTACATCACTGGATTGGTCGGACCCTATCTGGCTCCCCTGTCCTTTAATGTGCCCATTGCCATGATTTTAAGTTTAATTCTGGCAATCACGGTCACACCTTACATGGCCGTGCGCATGATCAAGCTGTCTCATTCGCACGAGTCACAGGATTTGCACCAGACGCGTATTTACCGCTGGTATTCTGCGATCATGCAGCCGTTAATGAATTCTCGCCGCCGTCGCCAGTTTGTCATCCTGACAGTCGCGGGATTACTGGCGTTTACGCTGACGTTCCCATTGACTCAAGCCGTGAAATTGCGGGTATTGCCCAAGGGAAATGATTCTAACTTTCTGGTGCAGATTGATGCGCCTTCGGGAACAGGGCTGGAGCAAACAAATCAGGTTGTGCAGGATGTCGAAGCTGTTTTGCAACAACAGCCTGAAATCATCAACTTTGAAACCTATGTCG
>JBAUTA010000537.1:0-9788 GCA_049581985.1 Kovacikia sp. | reverse complement strand
GCTTTGAGTTTTGGGCTAACCGGGTTGCCAACGTTTTTTGCTCAGGTTCGACGGCAAAATCCCGGTAAATATCCAGTCCGATCGCCCGTGGTTGAAAGGGTTCCACCTTTTCCAGCAATTGCTTGAGGGTGGCATCGGAAAGGGAACCCCGTCTCTTTTTCTGTGCCTTAATGTCATCCTCATCGATCGTAACCACGACTAAGCGAGAATCTGTCCATTCCGCAGGACGAAGCCGCAGCAGGTGATCAAATGCCTTTAGCTCTAAAGGTTGCAGTAGCCCCAGATAGCGGAGTCCCGCCAGTACGGTTGTGATCACCAGACTGGTGCCCATAGTCCAGACAAAACTGCGAAGCTTGGAGGCAGCGCGGTCGGATTTTGGCTGTTGCAGGAGCCCTGGCTTCTGCCTATCCCGCCGTCCCTGCGTCTCCGGCTGCGTCTCCAGCTCTACCCCTGGTTGCGGAACTGCTTCTGCTCTCTCCGCCTGCTGCCTGCTCTCCGCTACCTCCTGCTTTCCCCTCAGCCCTTGCCAGGTCGGCGGCAGTTCGGCTGGGTTTTGATAGATGACCGGGAGCCAGGTGGCGCAGGGAAACCGATCTTCCACTCCCTGTAGTCTTTCCCGTGCCTGTCGGACAGCCGGATAGAGGGGTTCGCCAGCGGCAAAGGCGTGCAGGAAATATTTCAAAAATGCCTGGGCCACCTGATCGGGCACCGGTTCACGCATCACAATCACCTGGGGAATATGCAGGTCTGCCAGTTCCCGCGCCAGTCCTAATCCGTCGCAGGAGTTGAAAATTCCCAGGTGTAACCCCCCTCCAACTGCTTTTCTAAGTCCAAACTTCAACTCGCTGATGGTTAAGCTATCGGTTTGGTTGAGGTATATCCGTCCGGTTTCGCCATTGTCTTGACTGGAGCTATGACCCGCAAAGAAAAGAATGTCCCAATGCTGTTCCCACAGGCGATCGCTGACTTCCTGCCGGGAGGGTTCGACCAACAGGCGCACCTGGGCATCGGGTAGTTGCTCCAGGATGACCCGATCTGCCTGGGTGTCGATGCCCTTGCTGTTACCCAGGATGGCTAACACCGAGACTTTACCCGAGGCGATCGCAGGGTTCCCTACTTGCTCATAGACGGGGGCACTGAGGGCGATTTCGGCATGGGGATAGCGCTCCATCAAGTCCCACAGGTGCCAGGGGAGTTTCTGCACCAGCAGGTCTTCTACCTGCAAAATCACCCGGATAGAGTCAGAGGGAACCAGTTTCTCCAGCCATTTCTCCCGAATTGCCCGAAAAGACTCTGCCTGAAGCCACAGGTTGAAGCGATCACGCAATTGCTGCGCTGCCTGTCCACAATCCTCTGACAGGGAAACATTCCTGATCTGCTGATCGGGGGCAGACAGGCGCGATCGTAGCCCCAACCCCCGATAGGCCCACTGCCACTGCTGATAATATCGGGGTAATTCCAGATCGGACGGCAATTTACCTGCAATTTCAGTGGCAGGGCGGGCATTTTCTTCCCCAATCTGAAGGGTTGCAGGAAATCCCTGCTGAAAGCTACCCTCACCGAGTTTTAAGACAACGAGTTTGCCCACAATCTCCTCCACTGGGAAGGCTAAGGGCTAAAGGCTAGGGAACGCAGATTCAAATACTTGAACCTTTGGGGGAGCTGGATGGGCTGGGTATTACCAAACCCCTTCCCAAAACTTGGCTGGGATTAAATTTCTATTTCTAATCTGGTAGCCCGTCAGGATCGATTTGAGGCGTCACTCACATCGACAAAACTCATATTCCGGGTGTTTTGAGGGGTTGCAGCCCTGCAAAACAGTCTTAACAGACCGCCAGATATTCCCCATTTTCCCTAATCCCTGATCCCTAATCCCTGATCCCTGATCCTTTCCATCTCTCCCTTAAACTACAAACTCCTGCGTCACCTGCACCGCTCCAAGCCTGACCTGGACACTAAATGCTTCACGGGGACTGCCGCTGAACTGCAACTGAATGTAGTTATCTACACTTCTGGATTCAGCTTCCAGGAAAATCATTCCCGATTCGTCTAGCACAATTAGCCGCAAGCCCTGGGGCAAAAACGGTTGATTGCGGGGATGAACCTGCAGCCGAATGCGCGTTTGAGGCGTATCCGATCGGGACTCTTCAGTTTCGGTCTGAATTTCCGTAATCAGAAACATGGGAGCTGCGTCTCCCATTTCTAGTAACTTTACCCGCCGGACGCCCGCTTCCAACTCTGGCGTAGCAGTCATGTCGGAACCTCGGAAGGCAAAAGCGGGACTGAGTTCCGGTTGGTTAAAAAGGGATTCTACCGTCTCCCAACCTGCCTCAAAAACATCCTCAAACCACTGGCTCAGGTTGACCCGTACCCTGGCAGGGGGCTGCGCCAGGGAGGGCTGAACAGCCATTGCCTGACGTAGTTGAGCCAGATGAGCGAGCAGGTCTTCTGGCGATCGCAACTGAGCCAACGGCAGTGCTTCAACCGCAACCGTGGGCACAAAACCTAAAATCTTTGCTTCCTCAAAGGCGTCATCAATTTGCACAATGACATAGCCAACCCGGTCTTCCCACACCTCCGGTGGAATGGGGCAAGTCTCGGCATGGCTCCTGACTGGACGGCATTCCAGCCGACCGATGCCTGGAACCTCCAGATCCGCAACATCCGCACAGAGTCTCATAATCTGATTCCAGCTATCGCTGGAATCCAGATCCGTTGGAATCCCCATCATCTGCAAGTAGTCCTTAACCACCGACACTGCCAGGGTGTTGAGGCGGACTTGCTCGGCCTTCTCCAGCGTCGGTTGCTTACGGGCAAAGGCTGTGGCTATATCACGGGTTGTCTGGGCGATCGGGAGGGGTAAGGCAAACCCATCAATTTCATAGGTACGGTAAGTCATAAACAAAGTCCTTCCTGCTCTTCATATATATCCTTGCGACTCACCAAATTTACGCAAACGGGGCAAACATTGACGCTGATAAAAGCTACTGAGGGTTGGCACCGCGACACCAAATTCCTCTGAAAGGGCTTTCCAACTGGTTTCTGGCGGTAACCGTCGCAGAATTAACAGCTGACAGTTAATCTGAGGATAGCCCTCAATATGAATCCGGCGCAGTTCCCCACTGCTGTCTGTCTCTGCCCAGGTAGAGACTTCATCCAAAATAGGTGGGACATCGGGACTTGCAGGCAGCAGATCAACCGGATTCACCTGCTCATCGGGTCCACTGGAGGCAGATACGCGCGTCTGAGTCGGGGCGGTTTTGGCTTGTTGTTTTTGAACCTGAATAAAGCCATCCTGCAACCGTCGCCGGAGATAGTAGTTGAGCCAGGTAATCACGCTGCTGCGGCTAGGATCGTAACGTTCTCCCGTACCCTTCTCGCAAACGTGCTGACAAAAATAAATCCAGGTCTGCTGCAAAGCATCTTGATAATAGGGCACAGGCTCACGCCATAACTTCCCTGACGTTAATCGGATGATTTGGGTCAGGCATCTTTGGCGCTCAAGGCTTGCAGGAGGATGCTTGCAGGCATCTTCTACTAGCTGGCGTAACTGCTTATCAAGGTCACTCACATTGTTCTTGAAGGAATTTAATCTCTCGTAAAGTATTGCGCTTGTAGCCACTTTTGAGAAGACCCTTTTGGGGGAAAGGCAGAGGCCATAAGGCGAGAAAAAAGAAAACAGCTTTTCTTAATTCTCATTCATTTGGTAGCTGGTGCAAGATATAAGGTGAAAAATGGTGGCGATCAGCGGTGGAAGTTGAATGGTGGAAGTTGAATTTCCCCCCTGCTTTTTTTTCGCCCCCATTCCCTTTGGAGGTCAGGATGAAAATTCTGCTAGCGGTAGGTGACGAACAAACGGCGACTGGATTAACCCAATCCTTAGCTGCTCAGCTTTATCTGGTAAACGCTGTAGATGACGGACAGAGCGCCTTAGAACTGGCAGAGGTTTTTGACTATGATCTGATTTTGCTGGATGTGGAGCTACCTCGATTAGACGGGATCAGTCTGTGTTACAAGCTCCGTGCGAAGGGGCAGCGAACCCCCATTCTGTTGCTAACAGCGGCGGGCAGCACCCACGATCATTCCCTTGGTTTAGAAGCAGGAGCCAATGATTCTGTCACCAAACCCTATGATTTGCCTGAGTTGTTGGCTCGGATTCGGGTCCTGTTGCGACCGGGACACCCGATTCCATCCCAACCGGCGGAAGATAGGGAAAGGCGGAGATGGGCAGATAGGGAAAATTCGTTCAAGTCCTCTAACTGCGCCTAGTAGCCTGTCGGAGTAATCGAAGTTCCTCTGCCTGGTAACGTAAAACTGAAGGCTCTGCCTCCATCTGATTAGAGGCAGAGCCTCCAGACAGGCATTCCCAGGAGGATCCTGGGAACGAGGAGAGTCTCCCCGACAGGCTGCTAGGAGGCTGCCATGGGCTGCGGCTGCGCCCAGCCCTCCGCCAATCCTGGGATAAGCACAGTCGAAAGAATGAGAAGCTAAACCTACCCATCCAGGCCAGATCCCTGATGGCTGGGTAATCTACTGGCTGCTGGGTAATTCCTTTAAAGCAAGGGAGGCGCGAGGAACCAGGCGGGAGAAACCACAGTCCTGATCAGAAAGCCCAGGGGAGCCGGAACCATTTCACCGCGAAAGTCCAGCAATTGGACGATCAACAAGTAGGCAATACTGAGAAGCACCGCGATCGCCCCTGTGATAATAGCTACAATCTTCGAGCGATCCATAGTTTTCCCTTTGAGACAGATACCTTCAGTTTACAAAAGATTGTTTGCTATCCTGAACAGAGTGAAAAAACCCTCTCACCTCCCACTCTGACCGCCGCATGGATCCCGCCCCTGATGTTATCAATGAAGCGTCTACCCCACCTGAGCAATCAGTAGTGGTTGAGACAGTTGAGCTAAAAAAAGTCTACCGGACCGGGTTCTGGCTGACCCAGAAAATTGTTTCCCTCAAAAGTTGTACGCTCCAGG
The DNA here is from genome assembly GCA_049581985.1 of Kovacikia sp. Classification (GTDB taxonomy): domain Bacteria; phylum Cyanobacteriota; class Cyanobacteriia; order Leptolyngbyales; family Leptolyngbyaceae; genus Kovacikia. The sequence goes on along the minus strand of JBAUTA010000537.1, from coordinate 4,809 downwards.
TGTTTGAAGGTGAAACTTTTGGCTTATTGGGACCCAATGGGGCTGGCAAAACAACTCTGCTAAAAACCCTACTGGGCATCGTGCGTCCCACTGCCGGAAAGGGCAAGTTGATGGGGCAACCCCTGGGCGATCGCTTAGTCAAGCAGCGGATTGGTTACTTACCTGAAAATCCTTACTTCTATGACTACCTGACCGGATGGGAAATCCTGCAGTTTACCGCTGGATTATTCCAGATTCCCAAATCTGTCCAAAAACAACGAATCCCCGAACTGCTAGATATGGTCGGGTTGGCCCAATCCGCTGCCCGCAAAAAACAACTCCGCCAATACTCTAAGGGCATGCTGCAACGGGTTGGTATGGCGCAGGCGTTAATTAATGATCCGGAGTTGGTGTTCCTGGACGAACCGATGTCGGGTTTGGATCCCATGGGGCGTTATCAGATTCGGGAGATTATCCTGTCACTCAAAGCCCAGGGACGCACTATTTTCTTTAATAGCCATGTGTTGTCAGATGTGGAAGTGATCTGCGATCGGGTGGGCATTCTGGCAGAAGGAGAACTGATCTCGATCGGCTCCCTTCAAGAGCTACTGGGAACAGCCGATACTTACTACATCAAAGGCAGAGGCGGCAGTTTAGATGTATTGAAAAAGCGAATGCTTGATCTGAGGTTTCAGGAAGGCTGTTGGTATGGTCATCTCAAAGGTGATCCCTATGACTTTCTGGCAACCCTCAACCTGATGGGGGCGCAAATTCTGAATGTCAACCTGGCTCGACCAACTCTAGAGGAGTACTTTCTTCAGCAGTTACGCGATCGGGGTATTTATACCAGCAGCTAAAAAGAAGGAGGAGCCAGAATGCCCCCATTCAGCTCCCCCAATGTGCTTGTGCTCTACACATTTCTAAATTACTATTCTGCTCGCGCCTGCGCCTCCATCAAACGTCTCATCCATTTGGGTGAGTTTGTTATTTGAGAGTCATCCTACAATGAGCAACTCGCCTTCAATCCTCAGGCGATCGTCATTTCCGGTAAGGCTCCCTGCATTTTTCCAAGCCAATTGAGTAAGTTTTCTAGCTGCTGGTCAGCATTCAAGATCCCCAATCCCCGAACGGTGACCTTCCCAGGGGTATAGACAAAGCGGGAATGCAAATGCTCTGGCAAGTTCGCTTTCAGCAAATTCCAGGCGGGTTCCTCCATGGGGGTTTCCATCACAATATGTTGGGTTCCCTCCGGCTTGATCCGAGAGAAGCCAAGCTTTTTGGCGACCTGCTTCAGTTCTACAATGCGAATTAATTGAGCAGCCGCAACGGGAATGGCACCGTAACGATCGCTCCAGTCTGCGGCAATTTGGGTTAGCTCCTGCTTCGAACTGGCGGAAGCAACTGCCCGATAGGCACTCATCTTTTGATCCAGATCGGGGATGTAATCTGCCGGGATAAATGCCGTCAGATTCAGGTCGATCTGGGCATCGTCCACCTGGGGAATTTCCTGACCCCGAATTTCTCCGATCGCTTCTTCCAGCATTTCCACATAGAGGTCAAAGCCGATCGCGTCCATTTGTCCAGACTGCTCGGCTCCTAAAAGATTGCCGACCCCCCGGATTTCCATATCCCGCACTGCGAGCTGGTAGCCAGAACCCAGTTGGGCAAACTCTTGAATTGCCCGCAACCGTTGGCGCGCCGTATCAGTTAACTGGCTTTGTTTGGGATACAGCAGCCAGGCGTGGGCCTGAATGCCCGCCCGCCCAACCCGTCCCCGCAGTTGGTAAAGCTGCGACAACCCAAAGCGCTGGGCATCTTCAATCACAATCGTGTTAACACGGGGAATATCCAAACCAGACTCAATAATCGTAGTGCAGACGAGAACATCGGCCTCACCTTCGCTGAAGGTCAGCATTGTGTTTTCCAGTTCGGATTCCGGCATTTGACCGTGGGCGATCACCAACCGTACCCCCGGTATCATTTCCCGTATCCCGCCCGCTACGTCTTCAATACCTTCGACCCTGGGCACCACATAAAAGATCTGCCCTCCCCGGTCTAGCTCCTGTCGAATTGCAGCCCGCACCATCTCCGGATCGTAGGGAGCCAGGTGAGTTTTGATCGGACGGCGGGAGGGTGGTGGTGTGGTGATCAGGCTCATCTCCCGCACGCCAGAAAGCGCCATATAAAGCGTCCGGGGAATCGGCGTCGCACTGAGGGTGAGCACATCAACATGGGTTCTCAGGGATTTGATCTTTTCCTTCTGGTTGACCCCAAACCGCTGTTCTTCATCGACTACCAGCAAGCCTAAATCTTTAAATTTGACTCCCTTACCTAACAATTGATGGGTGCCGACGACCACATCCAATTCTCCCGTTGCCAGTCTTTGCAAGATATTACGGCGTTCTTCGGGACTGCGAAAGCGATTCAGTAAACCGACCTGAATCGGGTAAGGGGCAAATCGCTCCTTCAGGGTGTGGTAGTGCTGCTGGGTCAGAATTGTGGTGGGAGCTAACAGTGCCACCTGTTTCCCAGTGGTGATGGCTTTGAAAATCGCGCGAATCGCAACCTCGGTTTTGCCAAACCCAACATCACCGCAGACAAGCCGATCCATCGGTCGATCGCTCTGCATGTCCTGTTTTACATCCTGTACTGCCTTGAGTTGGTCAGGGGTTGGCTGGTAGGGGAAGGAGTCCTCCATTTCCTCCTGCCAGGGCATATCCGGTGGGTAGGTAAATCCCTGTTGGTGGGCACGCTGGGCATACAGTTGGAGCAGATCCACCGCCACTTTTTTGATGGCTTTGCGGACCTTGCTTTTGGTCTTCTCCCAGGCTTTGCTGGACATCTTGTTCAGTTCAGGGGCGGTTTCCCCGGCTCCCCGGAAGCGTGATAGCGCATTGAGCTGGTCCGCAGATACCCGGAGCAATCCATCGGCATACTGAATCACCAGATACTCGCGGGTTTCGTGGTTGAGCGTCAGGCTTTCCAGCTTCAGAAACCGACCAATCCCATGATTCCGGTGAACGACGTAATCCCCTGGTTGCAGCTTATTCGGATCGACCTGTTTGGAGGCGGCACGACGGCGTTTGCGGATATAGCTGGGGGTTGCCAGGGTGTGTTGCCCAAAAAACTCCCGATCGGTTACCACCACCAGACGAAAGGTGGGTAGAACAAATCCTTCCAGTTCCGCCAACCCAGAGTACTTAAGGGCAACGGGAACATGTTGCACCTGGAGTTTGTCGATCGCCAGATAGTCCTTCGGATTTGGAATAAACTGAGCCGGACAATCGTGCTCTTGCAGCAATGCCACCGAGCGGGAGGGTTGGGCAGAGACCAGCCAGACGGAAAAGTTACGATCGCGTTCCTGCCTCAGGGTTTCTGCTAATCGCCCAAACTGGTGAGGAATCGCTGGCACGGGCCGACTTGCCAGATTCACTGGAGAAGGGCCCGTTTCTTTTACGGTGCGCACCTTAGGCTCCTCTGCCAGCTCAGACAAATACAGCCGATCGAAGCATTCTACTTCTGTCAAAGAGTCCCCAAACGATTGATGAAGTTTGGGCAGAGGGGGGGAGTCCTGCTCGACTGCTGCCTCTTGACTCCCCATTCCCACTTCCCGCCAATGTTCCTCGACATGCTCTACCCAGCGATCGCTATGGGCCTGACATTGCTCCGGCTCATCAATGGCGATCAGGGTATTATCTGGCAAATAATCTAACAACGAAGCGGGTTCGTCGAAGGCAAGCCCGAGAAAGCGGCGGCAGCCTTCAGGCATTTGTCCCTCGTCAAACTTTTCCTGATCTTCGGGCGATAGGTAGGTTTTAAAGATTTCAGCTTTTTCCCCCCTTAAAGCGGTCTGTACGATCGGCGTAAAGTTGGTGGGGGTCAGCACAATTTGCTCAACCCGATCAAGCGATCGTTGAGTCGAGGGGTCAAACTCCCGGATCTGATCCAGTTCATCACCAAACAGTTCCAGGCGCACGGGCAGCTCCGATGCCACCGGAAATACGTCTACAATGTCTCCCCGACGGCTCCACTGCCCTTCCGTTTCCACTAGCGGCACCCGTTCGTAGCCCAACCGCGCCAGTTCCTTTGCTAGCGTTTCCAGGTTCAGCTCAACTCCTCGATTCAACGTCAAACAGTACGGTTTCAGCGCCTCTACCGGGGGGAGGTGGGGCTGGAGGGAGCGCTCGGTAGCGACAATGGCAAAGGCGGGGGGAGATGCTTCCTGCCCTTTACCTTCTGCTCCCCGCAGCAAATCTGCCAAGACCTGTAACTGCCCCCAGACCATTTCCGATTCGGGATCAAAGGGTTCGTAGGGGGAGGTTTCGGATGTGGGGTAAAAGTGAACGGTTTGCCAGCCCATGGCTTCTAATTGGGCGCTCCAGCGTCCTGCTTCCTCTAGCGTGGCGGTGATGATCAGCAGATTGCGGGACTGTGCCTGCGCCAGAGCTGAGCTAACAAGTCCTTTGGGCAGGCGGGCCAGACCATTCAACTTCAGGTGTTGATGCTTCGAGAGGATGTTCAGCAGTTCTGAAGTGAGGGGAGATCGCCCCAACGTCCGGGTGATGGAAGAAAGCGCCATAGATACTTAAGCTTGCGAAGACGGGGAGAGATGGATTTACCTATCTTCATATTCTAAGTTGCTGAGGGAAGGGATCGGCATCTGGTCAGATAGGGGGGAAATACCAGCAAGGATATGTCAAGAATCGCGGATTAAATCCCCTATACAATTAGGGAAAGCTGCAACAGGATATCTATCTCAGTTCCACAGCAAATACATATCTATCGGTAAGGGTGAGATCAGGCAAGGGAATACTGAACATCACCTTGAAT
>JBAUTA010000536.1:0-7118 GCA_049581985.1 Kovacikia sp. | reverse complement strand
GCTAATAGGTCTACTACTGTAGATTAAATCTGGCATCTTTTGGAAGAGCCGATCGCTCCTGTCGGGAGGTCTTGGTGTCTGAGCCAAACGTAGTTCATGATCCCTGTTTGAAGGGGCAGGATGAACGTCCTGACCAATGGAATTCTGATGCTGGTCTAGAAATAGGTTCCATCGCGAAGACTGCTTCCAATCCCCCAGAAGTTGGCAACCAACTGAAGCTCTGTTTCGATTCCCTGACATCGGGCAATCCCGATGAGCTAGATCCGGAGACACAAGCGATGATTGACGCTCTCAAGCAACAGGCAGAAGTAGAGTTGGACCGTCAACGTCAGCTTTGGGAACAGGAGCACACCACCTTACTGTCTGAGTTGATGCAGGCGCGATCGCTGGCTCAGGAGCAAATGGAACGGATTCTGAATCTGGAACAGGCCCTCGATCAATCCCTGGCATCCTTAAACGAGATGCGGTTGCGAGTCATTGACCAGCAGTTTTTAGAAACCCAATTAGCCTCTACCGAGGAAATTTCTAATATTCAGCAACAGGCAATTATCCGCTTAAAACGGCAACTAGCGGAACAGCAGCGAACCCTGGAAACCCAACTCACCGAAACCCAGGAGCGGGATCGCAGCCTGCACGAACTGCTGGCAACCATGGAAACCCTGACCCAGAGTCAGCAGGTAGAGCTAGAGCACCTCCGCCACCAACTTTGTCAAGATCGCTCAGAAGTCCAGGCATACCAGGCATCTCTAGAAAAGCAATTGGTTGATTTTCAGGCGGCTTTTGAAACGCAACAACAGCGCATCCTTGAATTAGAGGCTCAGTCGCGTTCAGCCCAAGATCAAGCAGCCGAACTAGAAGTCCGGTTGGAGCAAGCTCAAGATCGGGTGAAAGATCTGTCCCAAAACGTGGACGATCGTCAAAGTACCATTCACCAATTGGAAGTAGAGCTGCAACAAGCACACACAACAATGGCGGAGCACCAAGCTCTGATCAACGGATTACAGCAGTTCCATTCTTCCCCACTAACCAAGTTAGCGCCCCCCCCGGATCGAGACTTAGCGATCGCCCAGATCAAAGTTGAGGAACTGGAAACCGAAGTTGCCCGCCAGCTGACGACTCAAGCAATGCTTCAACGTGCCTGCCAGGAACTTGAAGAGGCGCGTGATTGCCAGCGATCGCGAATTACCGACCTGGAACAGCAGACAGCCGATATGCAAGAGCAGATTCTTCAGCAGGCCCAGCAGGCAAGCGAATACGAAACCGCTGTGCAGCACTGGAAGGATCGTTATTTCAACACCCAGACCCAGATGCTAAAGCTTAAAGAGCTACTGGCTCAAGCATTACCGGAGCCTTCAGAAGAATTGGCGGAAGTTCTCACAGCCCTGGAGGCAATCACTGCCACAACACCTGAACCTGCCAGCCCTGCCTTACTGACCTCAACCCCCCTCAACCGGGGAGCCAAAGTAGACCTACCTGAGTTTCTCATGCGCCGCCGCAACTATAAGACGAGGAGATCTTAGGGATTTTAGACCAGGAGTCCATCAGGATAGATTTGAGGGGTAACTCAAATCCACAAAACCCATATCCCAGGTATTTTGAGGGTTTTCAACCCTTTGAAACAATTTTGACTGATCGCTAGGGTTGGGGTTGCAATGACGAGGTGCGGCTAACCTTAAAGGAATAAAAAGGAATAATTAAATAACCAGTTGCTTCGCCCGCGATCGTTTCTGAATTATGTAATCCTTGATTAGGCGAAATGTTTCACATTGGATGGAGTCAACCATTTGGGGATAGGGATGAAGGATTAAAGATGAAGGATGAAAGATAAAAGATGAAGGATGAAAGATGGAAGATGAGGGACAAAAGATAAAATCGCCCATGTCTATCCCCATCGCCCATCGCCTATCCCCACAAACTCTCCCCTTGAAACCTGCCAGAGAACTCTCTAGATAAGTGGAATAAATATGGACGACAAGCTGATGCTGATGATTCCGGGTCCAACACCCGTGCCAGAGCAAGTGTTGCTAGCAATGGCAAAGCATCCGATCGGGCACCGAACGGGCGACTTTTCCAAAATCATGGAAGAGGTCACCCAAGATTTGAAGTGGCTTCACCAAACCCAAAATGATGTTCTGATTCTGACAGTCAGCGGTACAGGAGCGGTGGAAGCTGGAATTATCAACTTCCTTAGCCCCGGCGATCGCGTTTTGGTTGGTAGCAACGGCAAATTTGGCGATCGTTGGGCCCAGGTCAGTAAAGCTTACGGGCTTGAAGTAGACACCATTACTGCTGAGTGGGGGCAACCTTTAGATCCGGAACAGTTTCGCGCCAAGCTGGAAGCAGATACCGAAAAAGCGATTAAAGCTGTGATCATGACCCACAGCGAAACCTCAACCGGGGTACTGAATGACCTGGAAACTATCAATCGCCATGTCAAGGCCCACGGACAGGCCTTAATCATTGTTGATACGGTCACCAGCATGAGTGCTTACAACATTCCCGTAGATGAATGGGGCCTGGATGTGGTTGCTTCTGGTTCTCAAAAGGGCTATATGATTCCTCCTGGTTTGGGGTTTGTCGCAGTCAGTCCCCGAGCATGGCAGGCATACGCCCAAGCTAAATTGCCCCGCTTCTATCTGGATTTGGGTAAATACAAAAAGGATGGGGCAAAGAACACCACTCCCTTTACACCGCCCGTCAACCTGTTTTTTGCACTCCAGGCTGCCCTGCGAATGATGCGGGTAGAAGGTTTAGAGAGCATCTTTAGCCGTCATCAGCGCCTAACTGCGGCTACTCGCGCTGGTGTCAAAGCCATGGGCTTACCCCTGTTTGCCCCAGATGGAGCCGCTAGTCCGGCAATTACATCCGTCGCTCCCGATCGGGTAGACGCAGAACAAATTCGTTCCGTCATGAGAAAACGGTTTGACATTGCCCTGGCAGGTGGACAGGATCATCTCAAGGGCAAGATTTTCCGAATTGGTCATTTGGGTTTTGTCAGCGATCGCGACATCCTGACCGCCATCGGGTCGTTGGAAGCAACCCTGCAAGAGTTAGGCTACGAAGGCTTTACACCGGGCGCAGGGATTACAGCAGCGGCTAAGGTGATTGCTAATGCCTAAGGTTTGACAAGTTATTAAGTGGCTGGGTGTCATTAAACTAAAGATGTCAGTGGGGGTGGAGGGGGTTTACTCCCTTACCTGGGGGCTAGCCTCCAAACCCTTTCTTACAATTAATTAGGCCGACCTACCTAGTTGTTAGTTGATAGAATGATTCAGTTTCCGCCAGAGGCGCGGAGACGCTGAGAAGTTTCTCGGCGATCTCTGCGCCTCTGTTGCAATTCCTGAATCCACAACCAGTAGCAATGTTGAACCCGGACAATTTACTGATCCTGATCAAGCTGTTTGCAGTTGCTGTGTTAGTGCTGGCGAACGGCTTTTTCGTTGCTGCTGAGTTTGCTCTTGTTGCCATCCGCCGCAGTCGAGTTGAACAACTTTTAGAAGAAGAGCACCCACGGGCCAAAAACCTCCAGCGTGCAGTAGACCATTTAGATGCTTATTTAGCCGCGACCCAATTGGGTGTCACCATGTCTTCTTTAGGACTGGGATGGTTAGGAGAGCCTGCCCTTGCTGCATTAATTGAACCCCTCTTTCATAGCTTTTTGCCAGAAAATCTGGCCTCGATCGGAGCCCATACCCTTTCCGTCCTCCTTGCGTTTAGCATCATTACATCTCTGCACATCGTTTTGGGAGAACTTGCCCCCAAAAGTCTGGCACTGCAACGACCAGAGAAAACAGCTTTAGTTGTAATCCAGTTGCTTGAACTCTATCTCGCCCTCTTTCGCCCAGTGGTTCAATTTATGAACAACCTGGGTAATTTGGTTCTGGGTTTATTGGGATTACAGTCAGGGGGTAGCGAAGAATTAGTTCATTCCCCCGAAGAAATTCGGTTTCTGGTTTCTGCCAGTCGTCAGGCAGGACTCTTAGGCACAGTTGAAGAAGAGGTCGTAGAGCGCATTTTCGATCTGAGCGAGCGTCGCATTAGTGCTTTTATGACACCCCGGCGGGAAGTGGTGTGGCTAGATATTGAGGATCCCATCCCCACCTTAGAGAAAATTGTGATCAATAGCGTTCACTCCCACTTTCCGATGTGCCAGGGGAGTATTGATGAACTGCTAGGGTTTATTTCAGCTAAAAAGTTTTTATCTGCCAGGCTGGATGGGGTGTTGAGCATGGCCAGTTTATCCAAACTCCTGACCCCTCCCCTATACATTCCAGAGAGCACCCGTACAATTGCTGCCCTGGAGCAGTTCAAAATTTCTGGTAGCCATGTGGCGGCGATCGTAGACGAATATGGCGCGATTCAGGGATTGGTGACGCTGAATGACATTTTAGAAGCGATCGTGGGAGACATTCGCACTGGAAATGAACCAGCGGAACCTCAGGTCGTTCAGCAAAGCGATGGTTCCTGGTTACTCGATGGCATGGTGTCGGTCGAAAACTTCAAAGATCTCTTTGAGATTAGAGATTTGCCAGGGGAAGAAGGAATTGAATATCAAACGGTGGGCGGTTTTGTCCTCAGTCAGCTTGGTCACATTCCTGCCGTTGCTGAATCCTTTGAGTGGGATAAGCTACATATTGAAGTGATAAATATGGACGAAAACCGGATTGATAAGGTTTTAGTTCAACAGATTCCTTCCTGGGACAACGATCAGTAGGCTTTCAGGAAACCTGGCCCTTCAATAGACTTTCACTTCAATAAACTTTCAATAGATCTGGTCCCGAAAAAAGTAACCCTTGGGACGCCTGTTTTACTGCCCTACAGAACAATTGCCTGGAACAAATACCTGGAAAGTCTAACCTGCTGGAAAGCGCTCTACCTGGATAGGCTGGTGGTCTGTCAAGAACGTTTCGCAGGGTTGGAACCTCTCAAAACACCTGGGATATGGGTTCTGTAGATTTGAGTGCCCCCTTAAATCTATCCTGACGGAGTAATAGGAATATTCCTTAAAATTCCTCAGGCTGCCCTTTCTAGCCAGTCATAAATCTGGTCTAGTTGTTCAAGAGTAACTAACCCATACTGCCAGAGAATCATTGGCAAAGGCCCAGGATCCTGTTCCAGATGCCGGAGGGCGATCGAAATTGAGGATGACGAAAGTGCCAAATCCTCCTGTAAGAAATGAATGAACCGAGAATAGGTTGCGGGTGCCATAAATTGTTCACCTCCCTGATAAGACACCATTGTGTAAAGCGGATTAAATGGATAGAGACAGCGGTGGCCCTTCGTAAAGTTGTTTGTACTGTTATGTCAGAGTAACAATGTCAGTCAGAGTAACAATGTCAGAGTAACAACAACGTCGAAACTACCTGTTCCGCAATAAGCTATGCCTAATGAAGCAGGCTCAAACAGCTTGTCGCATCTGTAAATTTACAGACAAAGAAAACCCAGGTAGCAAAGGCTTAAGCTTTTTCACTGAGTAGTCCGTCAGATGAGTAGTCCGTCAGATTAGACTTACGAAGTCTAATCCCCGGTTGGCTCAGGTTGCTTTATCTCACCCCAAGGCTTACCTGGGTAAACCTCCTGGCAAATCTTCTACCTGCTTCAATGATTAATCGCTGATCGGCTGCTCAAACATCGGGAGTTAACCCTGGGAGTTGGCTCCTGTAGATAAAGACCAATTCCTACAAACGATCATTTGATAGCGCTTCCTTCACACCCGCACCGAAGACTGAAGTTTTACTCTTTAGAAACCCAGAGGTAAATTCCAGGCATCTTTAAGAACAACTTGAGGATAAGAATAGAAGAGTTGTAAGACCCTATACTCTACCTCTCGAAAGATTACCGTATCTTTGGGCAAAAAATTAAAGAGCTTTGAGAAGATATGTAAATTTCAGAAAAAGTCTTTTACTGCTTCTGAACCACCAGTCGATCGCCCACCTTTATCCCCAATTCCGTTGCTCTTCCACCCCTCAGCTCAATCACTTGATCTACGGGACTTTTAGGACCATAGACTGGGCAGGGTTCAGTTTTACAGGGGGGGGCGTTGCTGGCGATCGCCAACACTTTGTCTCCTCTCAAAAAAATCATGTCTAGGCTAATGGCACAATTTTTCATCCAAAACCCAACGGGACGGGGCGGATCAAACGGAAATAGCATCCCCCGATCGTCCGGTAACTCAGTTCTATACATTAAGCCAATTTCTTGCTGCTCTGGAGTCCGGGCAACCTCTAGTTGAATATCCTGACCGGCAATTTTGACTTGAGCTGAGATGGGTAACACCTGACCTGAATTTGCCTTTACCTGATTTGAGATTGCGTCAGGCGAACCTGAAACAGAAGGAGACTGGCTCAATTTATCCGGTGACGCCGCCGGAACTGGAAGAGAGCAGCTAATCAGAAGAAGCTCTAAAACAATCAAGCTAACCAATTGTTTTTGGAAAATCAACTTTAGAACCATTTTGAACCTATTTCTACACAGTTTTCGGGTCAAGGATGGAAATCCTGGAGTCTAGGCAATTCTATCTTCCATAGTTTCGCCTGGTTTCACTTTCCCTAAGATAAAGGCATCATTCATCTGCGCTGGAAGTATGCAAGGACAAGTAGGAACTTTTCTCCTTTCTCCCTTAAGCCAACAGGAACTGCTGATTCGATTGGGGATGGCCCTGGCGATCGGTGTCGTTATCGGCTTTGAGCGGGAAATCCAAAACAAGACGGCTGGACTCCGAACCCATATGCTGGTTTGTTTGAGTTCGGCTGTTTTTATTCTCATCCCTATTCAATTAGGGTTTGCTCAACCGGATGCCCTGAGTCGGGTGATTCAGGGAATTCTTACGGGCATTGGCTTTGTGGGAGGTGGAGTCATCCTCCACGGAAACACCCAAAGCTTAAACAAAGGATCAGGCTCTCCTCAAATCAAAGGGCTAACTACGGCAGCAAGCATTTGGCTAGCATGTGGTTTAGGAATTGCTGCGGGTTGTGGGCTGTGGGAAATTGGGCTGATCGGTACCCTCTTTTCTGTCCTGACGCTGACGGTGTTTAAGCAGCTAGAAAAATCTTAAAAACTCAAAGTTTGTCTTATAGCTATAGCGGTTCTCACTGGGGTGAGGTACGGGGTGTGGGGTG
>JBAUTA010000535.1:0-1569 GCA_049581985.1 Kovacikia sp. | reverse complement strand
GACTGAATCTCGCTTCCTGCAAATCTTTTTATTGCTAAAAGAGATCCGCGATCGCAGCACAACGGACATAGAAACGCGAATTATGCAGCTAGAGCAAGACCGCGATCGCATCCAGCAAGAAATCGATCGGATTCGCCAGACTGGGAAAATCGAACGCTTCAATCAGACCCAACTCCAAGAGAGATTTCTATTAGCCAACCAAGTCACCCGTCAATTGATTGCCGATTTTAAAGACGTTGAGCAAAACTTTCGTGGCCTCACGCGGACGGTCCAGGAAGCTCAGCTTCAACAAGATGCGCGTCGAGGTGCGGTCGTCAGTCGTGTGTTAGATGCAGATCAGGCGCTGAAAGAGTCTGACCAGGGCCGCAGTTTTTACGCATTCTGGAATTTTCTCATGTCCGCCCGCAAACGAGAGGAGCTAAAATCTCTGATTCAAACCGTATATACCCTCCCAGAATTGCGGTTATTAACCCAGGATTATGGGCTATTACGTCGGATAGAACGGAGTCTCATTGATGCTGGGGAATATATTGTGCAATCCAATCATCGACTTGCAGAAAAGCTGCGTCAGATGTTGGATGAGCGAAATCGCATGGAAAACCGACGCGTTGCTGAGCTAATTACAGATGTACAGCGCCTCGCTGTACAAGTCGCTAATACTGGACAAGCACCAGTATTACCAGACTTCTGGTTTCTAGAAGGCGACCCTGCCGTAAATTTGGTCATGGCCCGTCCTCTCCATCCCTTAGAAGAATCAGTACCGACGACCTTTACACTAGATTTTAGTAACTTGCCGGATGTAACGTTAGAAGAGGAATTCGCTGAACTCTACGAACAGTTTTATGTGAATGAAGAACTTTTAGCACAGCGCATTTCTCGTTCGTTAGAGCATACTTCAGAAGTCACCTTAACAGAGCTGATTCAGATTTATCCCGTGACCCAAGGGTTGCCAGAGATTGTGGTTTATGTGGCGATCGCCACCCAATCCGAGCGCCATTCCGTGAATACCAGTACAATTGAATCCATTATGGTCACAAGCCTAGAACCAACTCAACGGCTCCGGCTAACTTTGCCACAGGTCATTTTTCATCGCTGATCGCACAAAATAATGCAGGCACCGCCGCCGCCCCTTCCTTATGCTCCCGTCATTCTCAAGCTCCTACAGGGAGCTGTTTACAGTGATGATCGTCCGCACTGGGAACGGCTGCAAACCCATCTCACCTCAGTGCAAGAGTATTTTGGCAAAATTGGGTTAAAAGTCCAAAATTACGAGATGGAAGGGTTCGCCTACCTGGAACAGCCTGAACCCGATCCAGAAGACCCAACTGACACGCTTCTTCCTCGGCTGACTGTGCGCCGTCAATTAAGCTTTAAAGCGACTGTTTTATGTGTTCTGCTAAGGGAGCAATTGCGACAGTTTGATGCTAGCGATGCCACCGGGCGACTCGTTCTCAGCATTGAAAAAATCAGAGATTTGCTACAGCCCTATCTGTCGGAAAGCAATAATGAAGAAAAATTCCGGCGTGATGTAGATGGGCTGGTCAAGCAGTCCACCGAACTAGGGTTCTT
>JBAUTA010000534.1:0-1700 GCA_049581985.1 Kovacikia sp. | reverse complement strand
GCCCTGTTCGCTAGTTAAATTGGTATTACTTAATCTGCAAGCCTTCATCGATCGGGACGGACTTCTAGAATAGAGAGAAAAAGGTGTCGCTCCTGCAGAATGAGATATGAAACGTTTGATCCTGGGTGGCTTTGTGGTACTGCTGATGCAGGTAGTCAGCATTGCCAAGGTTAATGCGCAATCTTCCCCTACTGCCCCAACCCCGCAACTTCCCAGGGGGACTGGCAATTATATTAACTATCCCCCTGGCACCCAAATCTACCAAAATGGAGCAATCCAAACGCCTGGTGGCTCGGTGATCTATCCCAATGTGGCCGTGCCAAAGGGAGATGGCTCCACAACATACTATTACCAGGACGGCACCCGCATTAATACCCAAAGGGGAGGATTTGCCACTGGTGGAACCTATCTGACGCCAGGAACAGTAAATGGTGGCGTGGGCAATAGCTCCACCCCCCCCTCTACCGAAACTTTTTTCATTCCAGGAGGATTAGGCAGACAACCGAACAATCGATGACTGCCTGCCAATTGCCGTACCATCAAACTAGCCATCAAACTGGCCATTAAACTGGGTGAAAGTAGAAGGCTGCCCCTAGAATCGTGTAGGTTGCCAGCAGCAGGACGCCTTCTAACCAGTTGGAGCGACCATCCAGGCTAATCAAATTGGCGATCGCAACTGCAACCGCAACTGCAATGACCTCAAACAAATTAAAATTCAAATCCATCGGTTGGCCGATCGCCTGACCGATCAAAACCAGAAGCGGAGCAACCAAGAGGGCAACCAGCAGACTGGAACCCATTGCCACAGAAACTGACAAATCCATATTATTTTTAACGGCAACCCGAACAGCCGTGACGTATTCTGCCGCTCCACCCACTAAGGGGAGCAGAATAACCCCTGTAAATAAGGGGGTTAGCCCCAGACCTTTGGTTGCTTCTTCGACTGCACCCACAAAAATCTCAGACTCGAAGGCAACGCCGATCGTGGCAACCAGCAAAACCCCGATCCAAAGGGACAAATTAGGCTTGTGGGCAACCACTTCAGACTCAGCAGCGATTTCTTCTTCCAGATCTGCTAGGCCAACTTCATAGAAGTAACTGTGGGTTTTAAGGGAAAAGATCAAGGTGAGGGCATAGACCACAATTAGCACCAGGGCAACCGTGATGGACAACCGGGTAATTGCCATGGGATCTACAACCTTAGAGGTGGCAATGACTGTAGTCGGTAGGAGAATTGCAATCACTGCCAGAGTCATCGTGGAACCATTCACCCGGGCGACCACGGACTGAAATTCCTGTTCCTTATAGCGCAATCCGCCTAAAAACATTGACAGCCCCATCACCAGTAGCAAATTACTGATAATTGTGCCTGTAATGCTGGCCTTGACGATATCAATCAGCCCTGCCTTGAGGGCGACCAGGGCAATGATCAATTCCGTCGCATTCCCAAAAACCGCATTTAATAACCCGCCGATCGACGGACCTGCAACCACGGCAACTTCTTCGGTGGCGGTGCTGAGCCAGATTGCCAGGGGAACAATCGCGATCGCCGATGTGACAAATACAACCAAAGATCCCCATTCTAAATACTCAGCTGCTACGGAAATGGGGATAAAAACCAGCAAGCCGAGAGAGATGATATTTTTGATTGACATAACTCAGGTGAAGAAACGCTCTATTTTGATGCCTGTCCGTTGCGC
>JBAUTA010000533.1:0-2053 GCA_049581985.1 Kovacikia sp. | reverse complement strand
CGTGACTACTGTACTTCGAGTTAGCCCCCGTCGATTTGTCAGCACGCCTTCCGTTGAGCGAGTTGCTGCCCGTGCCCTGCGCTATCTGCAATCGGGTTATTCCGTTCACCTGCGGGGTCCCGCTGGAACAGGTAAAACAACCCTGGGGTTGCACCTGGCAGATTTGCTTGCCCGCCCGATTATGCTGATCTTTGGAGATGATGAATTTAAAACCTCCGACCTGATTGGCAATCAGTCTGGGTATACGCGCAAGAAGGTCGTTGATAACTATATTCACAGCGTTGTCAAAGTCGAGGACGAACTGCGCCATAACTGGGTTGACTCCCGCCTCACCCTTGCCTGTCGGGAAGGGTTCACTCTGGTCTACGATGAATTCAACCGATCCCGCCCAGAGGTCAACAACGTCCTGCTTTCGACCTTAGAAGAAAAGCTGTTGGTGCTGCCACCGAGCAATAACCGCAGTGAATATATCCGGGTCAACCCCCACTTCCGCGCCATTTTCACCTCTAATCCAGAGGAGTATTGTGGAGTACACGCAACTCAAGATGCCCTGATGGACCGTTTGGTAACCATCAATATGCCTGAGCCGGATGAACTGACCCAGCAGGAAATCCTGGTTCAAAAAACTGAGGCCAGCCGTGCCAGTGCCCTGATGATTGTTCGGTTAGTCAAAGCATTTCGAGTCCGGACAGGTTCAGAGAAGTCTTCAGGTTTACGATCCTGCCTGATGTTGGCGAAAGTTTGCCACGATCACGAGATTCTGGCGATTCCCGAAAATCCTGATTTCCGGGATATTTGCTGTGATGTATTGCTGGCAAGGGCGGGTATGTCCCTGGAAGAATCCACCAAGGTCCTATGGGAGTTATTGAATAAACCTGAGAGCTTTGGTTGGAACGAATCAGATTTGCTAGATATTCCTGCTGAAACAAGCGAAATTGAGACTGGTGTAGCGGTAAATCCAGCGATCGCAAGAGATCTGGATGTCCTAGCAGCCGAAGCAGCGGTTGCTGAAACAGCCGAAACTTCCCAGCCTACCGCCTCTCCTGAGCCAAAAACGGTTGCTGAGCAACTACCTGTAGCGGAACCTACCCCTGCCTCTGGAGAAAATCCCCATGAGAAGAAAATTCTTGCGTACCTGAAGCAGGCAAAGGGAGCAAGATTATCTCAAATTGAGCGCAACTTACAGTTGGATCGGTTCCAAACTGTAGATGTCTTGCGGTTACTGATGGAAAAGGGTAGCGTCATATTGCGCGAGCACCTCTATCTGCTTAAGGAGGCACAGTAATGACGGCGACAACTCCGATGAAAGGGTTTCCCAGTGCAGCTTTATCCACTAAGGATTCTGCCAGATCAATCATCAACTCTACGCAGGGGTCAACCCTCGCAGATGTTCTGGAAAGGGTGCTAGATAAAGGAATTGTGATCGCTGGAGATATTTCTATCTCTGTTGCCACCACTGAACTGATCAATATCCGCATTCGCCTGCTGATTTCTTCAGTGGATAAAGCCAGGGAAATTGGTATCAACTGGTGGGAAAATAATCCTCACTTCAGCGCCCAATCTCAGAATCTAATAGATACCAATCACCAACTCCAACAACGAGTAGAGAACCTGGAAGCCGAGTTACGAACTTTGCATCGTTTGGCAGCCACGAAGGAAGCATGATTACGATCAAAACGATGAAACAAATCGCGACTAGCCGCATGATTCCGAGTTTTCGATCGGGCAGATCCCTGTCCCTATTGCAAACTGAGAGTCACGATTGGATGCGGATAGCCGCTGGTCAGGCCCAACAGTTGTTTAATGAAGCGCGTCGTCAGTGGTTGAGTCAATCAAAAAAATAGACAATTGCAGCTTAAAAGTATAGCCGCAGCCCTATTGGTTAGGACGGTGGCAGGGGTGGTCCCCCTGCCACCGTCTTCGATCTGACGTGTTTTCCCTTTAAATTTTTACCTTCTGGCTTTCACCCAGGTACAGCGATCGCCAGTTTGATTAGGACAGAGATAAAGGAGGAGTGGGGGCGTTGCCCCCAGCCAGGGGTGAAACCCCTGCA
>JBAUTA010000532.1:0-15370 GCA_049581985.1 Kovacikia sp. | reverse complement strand
GAAACATCTTTATAGCGGTTTGTACTTGGGTGAAGTACAGAAATGTGAGGTACAGTGGGGCGCGAAGCACCCTCACTGTACCTCACACCCTTGAAAAGGGTTATAGCTTCATTACACCTAGCGACTTATCTGACACCTATGAAAGGATCTTCCCTGTGAAATTTGCATTCATCATTGACCCCATCCAAAAGCTAGACCCCGGTCACGACACCAGTGTGGCTATGATGGAAGCCGCTCAAGAACTGGGGCATGAGATCTGGATTACCCAGGCAAGCCAACTGGGAGTCGTGAACGGCAAAGCCTTTGCTACCTTGCAACAGGTTGAATTGATGCCCGTTCAACTGGTGGAGGGGCACTGGATCGCGGCAAAGTCCTGGTTTTCACTGGGGAACCTGGTCCGACTTCCCCTAGAGCAGATGGATGCGGTTTTCATGCGAACTGACCCTCCTGTGACCGTTCCCTACCTCTATGCCACTTACATCCTGGACTATGTTGATCCGCTAAAAACCTTGGTGATGAACTCTCCACAAGGGATTCGGGCGGCCAACGAAAAAATGTATGCGCTCCAGTTTGTAAATGCGATTCCGGATACGATCGTCAGTCAGAACAAACAAGTGATCCTGGAGTTTCTAGAGCAGAAAGGAACCGCCGTTTTGAAACCTTTGGGAGGTAAGGCAGGTGAAGGGATTCTGTTTTTGCAGACAGGCGATCGCAACCTTAATTCCCTCATCGAAATCAGCACCTATCAGGGACAGGTGCCCGTCATGGTACAAACCTATCTGCCCGCTGCCAAAGAGGGAGATAAACGCATCATTCTGCTAAACGGTGAACCCATTGGGGCATTAAATCGAATTCCAACCGGAAACGACTTTCGCGGCAACATGGCCGTGGGAGGACGGGTAGCTCAAACGGAAATTACCAAACGAGAGCGGGAGATTTGCGCCCAGCTGGCTCCCACCTTACGGCGGGATGGCTTGATCTTTGTCGGAATTGATGTGATAGGGGGTTACCTGACCGAGGTGAATGTTACCAGCCCGACTGGCGTGAGGGAAATCGATCGACTGGAAGGAACCCGCCTCGGCCATCAGGTGATTGAGTGGATAGCCCAGCGCCCAGGGCCTTAATTTCCAAAGGGCCTTAATTTGCAAATTAAGCCGTAACCATCCTGGTTAGGACAGGGTGCGGAGGTGGAACCCCTGGCCTGGGGGCAACGCCCCCCACTTCCCCCTTTAAATCTCTGTCCTCACTAAGCTGGCGATAGTGATAGAAAGCGGGTAGCAACAAGCCCCCCGTTGCTACCCGCTTTGTTCTTCTCATGGAGTTGGCATCACATAGCCCAACTTGTTTCCAAACTAACTTTTCCGACTTGAAATTGGATAAAGCATCCGTAAAGAACAGGTAAGAAATTGGTGAGCTTTGATACCTTACTGGTGTCTTTTTTGATGCCAGTTCCACGCATGGGAAATGATCTGGTTCAAATCAGCGTAGTCTGGCTTCCAGCCCAGAATTTTGCGAGCACGATCGCTACTGCCAACTAAGGCAGGAGGATCACCGGGGCGGCGATCGCACTCGATGGCTTTAATCTCACGTCCGGTAATCTGGCGGGCCGTTTCAATCACCTGCCGAACGGAGAAGCCATGACCATTGCCAAGGTTAAAGATAGTTGTCTCCCCCCCACTCAGTAGATATTCCAACCCTAGAACATGGGCCTGCGCCAGATCCGTGACATGAATGTAATCTCGGATACAAGTGCCATCGGGGGTGGGATAGTCTGTGCCAAAAATAGAAACCGATTCCCGTTTACCCAGAGCAGCCAACAAAACTAAAGGCAAGAGGTGAGTTTCGGGGTTATGATCTTCACCCAGTCTCCCCTCCGGATCAGCGCCAGCGGCATTGAAATAGCGGAAGCAGACTGATTTGAAATCGTAGGCGGCATGAAAGTCTTTGAGTACCCGCTCAATCATGAGCTTGGTCGCACCATAGGGATTGATCGGGGTTTGAGGATGATCTTCGGGAATGGGAACTGTGTTAGGAATGCCATAGGTGGCGCAGGTTGAGGAAAAGACAAAGGTTTTGATAGACGCAGCCAGCATTGCCTCCAGCAGGGTTAGAGTACCGACAAAGTTATTGTGATAATACTTAGCTGGATCGGTGACAGACTCGCCCACATAGGCATAGGCGGCAAAATGCATAACAGCAGCAATTTCACGGCTGGCAAACAAATTGTCCAGAAGGGGGCGATCGTTCGTATCTCCCACAACTAGCTCCACCTTGAGCACCTCTTCCACAATCTCCTGGTGCCCATAAACCAAATTATCTAGCACAATCACTTCGTAGCCGGCTTGCTGCAAAGATAGTACAGCGTGAGAACCGATGTATCCTGCACCTCCGGTTACTAGAATGGTTTGCTTCCTTTTTGACACAGTGACTCCTCTAGTTTTAGACATCCCCAAGCCTACTCTTTTCGCTTCCTCTATGCCCAGAGGCTTCATTAACACTTACAAAATCTCCCGGCAGGGGCGGACGCCCTGACAGATAGGTAACAGCCCCCAACAGGGGAACTAGCGAAACTGCCCAAAAAATTCGGTTGTCCTGCAATCCCCGTCGCGCCATATCATCCCTCAAGAGAGAGGGAAAAAGTAGGCAAAGTAAGCAAAAGTCGAGGCTCATAACATGGATGAAGCGACTGGTGCGCCATTGCTGCCTAAAGTCTGCCCAATCTCCCTGGCTGATGCCGTAAACTACCAGCCCCAGTGCTGCCAGGGCCAGAAGGATTCCTAGCCAGCGCGAATCCAGTAATTTAATGAACCAGGTTTTCTGCCCAGAAAAGGCAGGATTCGGTTGGCGCAACGCCAGGTAGGGCAGGAGGGCAAATGCTCCAACACCGAAGGACGCCACAGCAAAGATCCACGCCCGGATCTTCTGCCCGCTGCCATCGGCAAACAGTACGCAACTGTAGATCAGCGGCAAGACGCCCATGATGTTAAAAAGGGCGACGATCAGAGGGTTGATTCCGGCAATTTGACCTGTAGATAGATTTTTGATCAGATCAAAGGTGTCTGGCCGATCGGGCGGAGCCACAAAAAAGGCATAGATAAGGAATCCAAGCCAAAGCAGTCCAAAGCCAAGTTTTCTCCCCATAATGCCTCGAATTCAAACAATACCAAGTTAAAGAATCAGGGTTGCAGATGGGCATGGGGGGCTTTGCCCCTGCCCCCCATCCTAACCAATCAGGCTACGGCTATACTAATCATGAATCCAGCCTGGAAACACAGGTCAAGGGGTTCGTTTGGTATTTATACCAATTTAAATAGCGAACAGGGCAGATTGGGGACGGGTGCAGGGGTTCCACCCCTGGCTGGGGGCGAAGCCCTCACACCCCCATCTGCAACCTTCATTTTTTAAATTGGTATTTATATTTCGTTTGCTATCTATAGCGGTTTGTACTTGGGTGAAGTACAGAAACGTGAGGCACAGTGGGGCGCGAAGCACCCTCGCTGTACCTCACACCCTTGAAAAGGGCTATATATACTGACTTCACCCCACCTTGCCTTCCCCCTCAGTCCCTCTCCCAGAGCGGGCTATGCTTTACGCAAAAGTCGGTGAAACCCTTACTCAGTTTAATCTGCCTCCATCCCCCAGGACTTTCTCTCATAAAAGGCGACGGTGTCCTGATCACGGCCCCAGCCTCGAAACGAAACCCTGATCCGTGTTGCGAGGCTGAGATCCTGAGGTTTATAGAAGCTGGGTGTACACGGTAGCCTTTGATGGCAGAAGCGGTTAGGGGATGAGAATGGTTTGGAAACAGTATCAACGATGGCCCTGTTAATAAGGGCTGGCAATCAGGTAAAAAGGCATGGATGAAGCTATGGAAGATCGTCGTTATGGGGTGGTGATGGTTACGGCTAGTTCGAGGACGCAGGCGGAGACGATCGCCCGTGCTCTGATCGAATTCCATCTGGCAGCCTGTGTCAATCTCTTACCCATCCATTCCATTTACACCTGGCAGGGCGAAATTCAGCAGGAAGACGAGTGGCAACTGTTGATTAAATGCGATCTCGGGAAATTTGAGGCGATCGTAGCAAAGGTATGCGAAGTTCACTCCTATGAAGTGCCAGAGATCATCGCGCTCCCAATTCTGGCTGGTTCAAAACCGTATTTGAACTGGATTGCTGAGCAGGTAGGGGAGGGGGAGGGAGAGCTTTGCTAGCTGAGTGCATCCCAATCTTGTAAGACTTAATTGGGGACAAGTTTTCAAAAGCGCTTACCCAGCAGGGGTTGAAATCCGAGTGTTGACTCACCTGCAAAGGTGGATGCACTCACCAGGATGTAGCGGCAAATCCACTGCCCATGGGTTTCTTCTGTGCGGTAGGCAGAGTCTTGAAACGAATAGCATTTCGCCACTAATCGGGCAATTTCTCAGGAGGTAACTGCATGGAGGCAAGTAGATATATTAGACCTGTTGGGATATAACGGGAAAAATCGCTGAAATGCCTGTGTAGACTGGGTTTCAAGGATTTTGACAGAAAATCGCTGAAATGCTCACTCGGCAAAGGTTTCAAGGATTTTTGAGCTTATTACCCAACAACTCTATTCTACATAGCGTATGCAAAAACCAGAATCCGTCAAAGCACTTGAAAATTTAGGACGAGAACGCTTGTCCAAAAGCTTTTTCATGCGTGACTTCCTTTATAGTGAGGTTGCCAATTTTTATCAAATTCAAAACATTCCTGAAAATCCCGATTTGGCGATCGCGAATGGTAAACGCCTGTGTGAAGAACTGCTGGAGCCTCTCCAAGCGACCTTTGGACGCATCAACATTCGTTCTGGCTACCGTTCGCCTGAAGTGAACCGAGTCTGTAATGAAAAGAATTTGGGCTGTGCCAGGAATGAGGTTAATTTTGCAGGGCACATTTGGGACTACCCAGACAAAACGGGGCATGGAGCAATGGCTTGCATTGTGGTGAACTGGTACTGCGATCGCTACGAGCAGACGGGCGAATGGCAACCTCTAGCCTGGTGGATTCATGACCATCTCCCCTATTCCACTATGGAGTTTTTTCCCAACCTCTGTGCTTTCAACATCGGCTGGCACGAAAAGCCACAGCGTCGGATCGATAGCTACATTGAACCCAAAGGCTGCCTTACCAAACGAGGGATGGAAAATCATGAAGGAGATCACAGCAAATGGTACGCAGGTTTCCCTTCTAGCTAACGTCCTGCCAAAGGCGGTTGCGGATATCCGTCAGAATCGTCTCTAGCTGACCGTTAAACAGCTTATTCAGTCGATCGAATCCTCCTCCCTGAGTCCGGAACTCGCCAGTATCCAGCGATTCCCGATCGACAATTACTTCAACCTTCAACTGCTTGCCAATCCGCTCCAGCCATTTTCGCTGAGGAGCCGTCCAGTTCTGACTCGCCAGGATTTTCTTCAACGCGCGATCAACCCGCTCACTATAAGGTACCAACGCATCACCCAAGGCTGCCTGCCGGATAAAGCCGATAATCGAGGCGGCAATGTCTTCATTAGTGGAGTCTCGCCATGCCGATCGCAGCATCGTTTCTGAGTAACCTGCGTTATCGAGCAGCATTCGCAGTTCCTTCAACTGTGGGCGCGTCAGGTCGCGGGGACGTTTAGGAAATGAGAAGCGGTTGCGTGCCGCCATCCTGACAATCCAACATCTGGGCGATCGCCTTAGGCTGCTCAAACCAGTCCCGTACCTGAGACACACCGCTCTGTTTCAGGTGCGGCCCAATGTCCTGAAGCGGCATCCCAGCCAACTGCTCCAGTTGTTCCTGGCTGCTCTCGCTGAGGTGCCTGCGCTTGCGCTGGAGCTTCGACAAGAGCTGATCAATGATGCCGTTTGCCGTCTCCTGTAGCGCCTTCGGATTAGTCCAAATGCTGTCATCCTGAACGGAATGGTAATGGAGTGAAGGATCTCGATCTGCGACGACAGTCTGAGATTCTTCGCTCTGGCTCAGAATGACAGCGTTGTAAGCATCCGTGACAGTGCCCAATTCCTCCACCAATTGGATGAACGAGAGCTTGGGATTCACTACAAGGGGCTTCATGCTGGAAACGGGGGCGATCGCTTCGTACAGCCTGACCGCATCAAAGACCCGAAACACCTCTTTGCCAATGTCGTCACAAGGGTGAGTGGCGCGTCCCAGCATTTGTTCTTAGAGGATGCGGGAGTTGACCCGACGGATAAACACAGGACTTGAAATATCATCAAAAAAGAAAAATAAAGGCGTTCTACTCCCCCACTCCTTTCCCCGTTCGAGAATTTGATTCTGTCGGACTTTGCAACGTCTTGGGCTTTTGCAGGGTCGGTTCTGCTGCCGATCCGGCGGAAGGGGGGGAGGATGAAGTGGGAGCAGGTTCAGAAGGAAGATCAGCAGGGGGTAAGGGTTCGGAAGCGTCTGGGGTAGAAGAATTGGATGGCGGAGTTTCGGTTGCTGCCGGAGAAGGCTTTTCGGTGGGAGAAACCGAGGGTGTCGGGGAGGGTGAAACGGAAGCAGAGGGGGAGGGGGTGGGGGAGGGCGGGGGCTTGGGAGTAGTTTGAACCTTAGGGGAAGGAGTTTGAATCGGTTTAGGCGTGGGGGTGGGTGAAACTGAGGCAGGTTCAGTGCCAGTTCCGCTTGGGGGAGCGGGAGCAGGCTTTTGAGTCTCAGATAGAACCGTGAGGAAAGCCACCGTTGCAGAGGTCAAAGCCGCCAGTCCGATAAACACCCAAAGCCCCCCTGCGCCCGATCGCCGCTGGACTGGAGCCACCGTGGGCGCTGCTGGACTGGAGGGACGCCGCTGGGGAACGACGGCGACCGTAGCAACCCGACTGTTTGACCGGGATGGCGCAACTGGAGACTTCCCCTGATAATCGGGCAACAGCATCAGCCATTCATCTACACTGGCAGGTCGGTGATGCAGTTCCATTGCCATGCCGCGCAATACGGCCTGATTCACCGCAGGGCTGAGATCGGGGCGCAGGTCGCGGGGATCCCGCAGGGGATGGCGATCGCGCAGAACAGACGCGATCGGCACCTGGGCCGTTAGCAGGGTATAAAGCGTTGCTGCCAGGCCATAAACATCCGTTGCTGCCGTTCGTTTGGCATGGGGTAAATACTGTTCGATCGGCGCATACCCATCGGAAAGCACGCTCGTATGAGTTTGCGTCAAACCGGGGGAAAACTCGCGCGCAGTGCCAAAGTCAATCAGCACCACCTGCCCGGTTCCCTGCTGCAAAATTAAATTCTGAGGTTTAACATCCCGGTGCAATAGGCCAAGTTGATGCACGGCCTTCAGTGCGACTCCCACCTGTTGAATGTAGTTAATGGCAGTTATTTCTGGTAAGGGATGTTCCGGCAGCACCAGTTTATCTAAGGTCTGTCCCGGAATATAATCCATCACCAGATAGGGCAGGGTTTCCTCAATAAAAAAGTCAGTTACCCGCACAATCCCTGGATGGGAACATAGGGCCAAGCGTTTGCCCTCATTCTGAAACTGTTGCCGGAAATCCGCAAATTTAGCATCCTGCCGCAGCGTTTCATTCAGCGTTTTGATCACCACCACCTGACCCAGCCAGTGGTGAGTGGCTTTGTAGGTAATTCCAAACCCCCCCCGACCAAGTTCCTGATCGAGGGTATATTTACCGTCTTGTAAAGTTTTGCCAACAAAGGTAAGCATAGGCTGATGGTCAAGGAACAGGATCCACACCATAGTCTAAACGCTACTTCCCAGATTCGGTACCGAACTTCTCACCGTCTGCGTTGCTCAACCTCCCCGTGCGCTTGTAACAGAGCTGCCAGGCGATGTCGCATGAGAATTCCCGGCTTGTCAGATGCCATGTGCTGTTCTTCAGCAAGCGAAAGCGGCGCGTCATAATCGGTAGTTTCCAGAACTGCCCGGTCTTCTGAAGTTACCTGTCGATCAAAGGCGATAATGTCAGCGGCTTTTGCCTCCGCTTCGGTGTCATTCCGCAGACAAAACTGGACCAATTGGGAGGTCTGATCATCGATCGGGGTATAGGCGGTAAAAATCAGATGAATTAACCCATTGGGATACTGGATTTTCAGGGTCCGGGCAAAGGGCATGAACCAACGTCGTTCGTTGGTGCGGATCGTTGTCTCTGCCTGAATGCCCAAATTCTTTTTCTGCAAGTCGGGATTGAGCACTTCCACCCAATGTTTCATCAGGAACCCGCTGCTGGTGTCCACGATTTCATCGATGGGTGGCACGACGGGATTTTTCTGGTCGCCCCAGGAACTTGCGTGGACAAAGTTGCCATGGGCACTGTCGAAGGAGTTTTCAATGCATCGCAGACCACCCACCTTCCAGGTTTCGTAAAATTCATGGATCAACCGGAAGCGGGAGTCTTCGACTTCAGGAATTTCCGGAATGGGCTGGAGGGGATCTTCCAGGCAAACCCAAATGTAGCCATAACGCTCGGTACAGTGATATCCCTGGACTTTGTAGGTCCTTGGAATTGAGTGATGCTCCAGTTGGGGAACCCGGACACAGGCACCTGCGGTATTAAAACTCCAACCGTGGTAGGGACAGCGCAGATTGCCATCGATCACCACGCCGCCGGAAAGTTGGGCAGAACGGTGACAGCAGCGGTCTGCGATCGCCGCTGGGTTCCCCGCCTGATCCAACCAGAGGGCAATTCGTTGGCCCAACAATTGAAAGGATTGGGGCTTATTGGGTAGCAACCAGGCAACGGGCAGAACGGGATACCAAAATCGCTTCAAAACGGGTTGATGGGTGACCAGCATCAGGGGAAGCCTCAACTAGGATGTAAAGTTCTCGCGCCAAACTTGGAGCCTCCGGATCAATCCCAGCGGAGTTTACGGCTGCTCACCTCTACCAATGTGGTTTACCTGTCTAAACCCTGCTGTAAGCAATTAGACCAGAAATTAAAGTCCCTGGTTTCGTCGTCAATTAGGGATCTCTAATTTATTTTTTATTGTAAGCAAGGGAAAGGGAGAAGCCCCTTCCCCCTACAAATCATTCATTGGTATGCCTTTTATTTTCAAGTCAGATGGATTGAATTCGCTGTAGGATAATTAGCTATTGTTTAGCCTGTACGGGTATTAGATTATTCTACGGGAGCAAGCAAATACTCAACCCAATTTACCAAAGGCTGCCCAGGGGGTCAATTTAGGAGTAAAGAGGTGTGATGGAGCGTATTGCAGTCCTCGGACTTGGTTACGTAGGTCTGAATCTATCCTTAGCGTTTGCTAAAAAAAATCCCGGTACAATCGGCTTCGATATTAACTTCGACAAAGTTGATGCCCTAAAACAGGGAACAGATCCAAACGGGGAACGGTCTTCGGAAGAACTCAAAGCTTCTACCTTAAAAATCACAAATGATCCAACCGAGATGGAGCCAGCTAACTTTTTTGTGGTGACGGCTCCGACCCCGATCGACCGGAATCATCGCCCCGATTTGGGACCGCTGATTAGTGCCTCGCAGATTGTCGGCAAGTTCTTGCAACCGGGTAGTGTGGTGGTCTATGAATCTACCGTTTACCCAGGGGTGACGGAGGATATTTGCGGCCCAATCCTGGCGCAAACCTCTGGGTTGCGCCAGGGAATCGATTTCAAGCTGGGCTATTCCCCCGAGCGGATTAATCCGGGCGATCGGCAACACACCCTGGAAAAAATCGTAAAAGTGGTCGCAGCCGAGGACGCTGAAACCCTGGAACGGGTCGCCACTGCCTATGAACAAATTATTGAGGCAGGCGTGTATCGGGCACCTTCGATCAAAACTGCCGAAGCTGCCAAAGTAATTGAAAATATCCAGCGCGATTTGAATATTGCTCTGATGAATGAGTTGGCATTGATCTTTGAAAAGCTCGGCATTCGCACCGCTGATGTGATCGCCGCCGCCAGCACAAAATGGAACTTTCTGCCGTTTAAACCAGGGCTGGTTGGCGGACATTGTATCGGAGTCGATCCCTATTACCTGACAGCGAAGGCGCAGGAGTTAGGCTACCATCCCGAAGTGATTCTGGCTGGACGCAGAATTAATGACCATATGGGAATTCACCTGGCTCAGCGGTTAATTAAGCTGCTGTCAGTCCATGCAGACAAGCCCCTGAAACAGGTGCGGGTTGGAATTCTGGGGCTAACGTTTAAGGAAAATGTGCGGGATTTGCGAAATAGTCGCGTTCCTGACATTGTGCGAGAACTCCAGCAATTTGGCGTGCAGCCTTTGATCCATGATCCGATCGCCAATCCCCAGTCAGCCAAACAGGAATACGGGATTGAACTGAGTGAGCTGGATCAATTCACCGATTTGGATGCGGTGATATTCGCTGTCACCCACCGCCATTATTTGGAAAATTTGCAAGATCAGGTGATGAATTGTCTGCGACCGGGTGGAATTTTAATGGATATTAAATCCGTATTCAGTCCAGAAAAGTTACCATCTAATCTTGTCTACTGGAGTCTTTGAAAAACAGCGTATGGGAAAAATCCTAGTCACAGGAACCGCAGGTTTCATTGGTTTCCATCTCTGCCAAAAGTTATTGAAACTAGGTAAGGACGTAATCGGAATTGATAGCCTCAACGAATATTATGATGTCAACTTAAAGCACGATCGCTTAAGTCAGTTAAAAGGCTATCCAAACTTCCAGTTTTATCAATTAGATCTCAGCGATCGCACCAGCTTGCCTGAACTATTTACGAACCATTCATTTAGCCGCGTTGTTCATTTAGCTGCTCAAGCGGGGGTGCGTTATTCGCTCACCCATCCGCAGGCCTATGTGGATAGTAATCTGGTGGGATTTTTGAATGTTTTGGAAGCCTGCCGCCAGGCCCAGATTGAACATTTAATTTTTGCTTCCTCCAGTTCCGTCTATGGAGCGAATACAAAAAGACCCTTCTCAGTTCATGATCCGGTTAATCATCCGATTAGTTTATACGCCGCAACCAAGCGATCGAATGAGTTAATGGCCCATTCCTACAGCCACCTGTATGGCATGGCAGTCACCGGACTCCGGTTTTTCAGTGTTTACGGAACCTGGGGACGACCGGATATGGCACTCTTTCTATTTACAAAGGCAATTTTGGAAGGGCAGCCGATCGATGTTTTTAATGGAGGTAAAATGCAGCGGAATTTTACCTATGTGGATGATGTTGTGGAAGGAATCAGTCGGCTGATTGATAAAATTCCCGCACCCAACCCCAATGCCCTTCAGGATTTATCCGATCCAAGCAGCAGTTATGCGCCCTTCAAAATCTACAATATTGGTAACAATCAATCGGTTCAATTAGACTACTTCATTGAAGTTTTGGAGAATTATCTGGGTGCAAAAGCAACCAAAAATTTGCTGCCCATGCAGGCGGGGGATGTGCCTCAAGCCGATGCAGATATTACGGATTTGGAACGGGACATTGGGTTTCACCCCAGGACCTCAATCGAAGTTGGCATTCCTAATTTCGTAGATTGGTATCGTTCCTACTACCAGATTTAGCCCGGTTAAGGGGCTTAGCGGAACGATGAAACCTTTTGCCTGGGGGCGAAACCCCCAGCCAGGGGTTCCACCCCTGCGCCCCGTCCCCAATCTGCCCTGTTCGCTATTTAAATTGGGTTTACCCATGATATGAATTCCAAACCGCAACAAAATAACCTGGAGGAGAAGCTTAGTGCCATCATTGGGTTGGTACTTGGCATCCTGTTTATTGCAGGTGGTTTTTGGGTACGGAGCATTGAGGCCCACGATCGCGCAACGCTTCAGGAAACCCAGGGAACGGTGGTGGATCACATCCGTCGTCGCGATCGGGCCACCTCCACTCAACAGGAAAGAGAAACCTATGCGCCAGTGATCGAGTTTCTTGACAACGGTCAACCCACTCGCTTTACAGGCAACTATGAATCCTACCGCACCAGTCAAGGCAATAGGGTGGTTGTTCGCTATGACCCCACACAGCCGACAAACACTGCCCGTGTGGTAGATCCACTGGAAGGTTTGACGACTTGGGGAATGTTTGGCTTGGGTGGATTGGCCACGATTTGTAGTTTGGGTACCCTGCTGTCTATCCGCCCATGGTTTTCAGGTGAGCAACGATCGGACGGCTAAGACGGTCCAGCTACTTACTCTGAGAGAACGCCACCTTCGCTAATTTGAAGCTGCCGTCCCCGCCAGTAAATCGTTTGGCCAATACCGCCAATCGCCCAAATGACAAAGTTGATACCATCCCGAACGGGCAACAACCAGAACCAGCGAATCAGCCTGGGACAGCCCATCCGATAGGCAGCAATCAAAGATTGAATCAGTCTGAGGCCGATCGTCACACCGCTCACAATCAGCGCCCAGGTTTGAAACCCAGAAAGCAGTAGCAACAGAGGACAGTAGACGGGGCCATAGGTAGTTGAGATCGTGAAATAAAGCCATCCCCGTTGCCAGCGGCTTGTTCTTGCCCAACGCAACTCCCGTTTAAACAATTGTTGGAACGTTTCGTTTCCAGTATCGGTTTCTAAAACGTACTGCGACAGTTCAATCCTGTAACCCGCATCGCTGACCAGATTGCCAATGTGGTAATCCGATCCAACCCGATTCACCACCGTTTCCAGGCCACCCACTTTCGCCAGAATCGATTTGCGGGTGGCGATCGTCGCGCCCAAAGAAAATTGCAACCCACCCTCCAGATCCCGCGCCACCAGAACACTGGGGATAAAATCCACACACCGTCCCAGGGAAGCCAGCGCCGCCGTCGGAAACTGCGGGTCGTGACCAAGGTAGCCGCAAGTAACGATCCCAACCTGCTCATCCACCATGGGTGCGGTCACGATGGAGAGATAGTCTGGCTTCACCCACATATCGTCATTCGTGAGAATCACAATTTCATGGCGGGCTGACTCCAGCAGATGCATCAGATTGCTGATCTGATAGTTAATCCCCCGAACTGCCAGAGAGGTGATCAGGCGGGCCCGATCGGGATACTTCGCCACCAGCTTTTCCAACACTGGCACAGCCGGATCCTTCGGATCCATCACCCCAAATACCACTTCGTAGGAGCCATAGTCCTGCTGACAAAAGCTCTCCCAATTTTTCCAGGCACCCTCCTCCACACCACAGGTCGGGATCAAAATCGAAACTGGCTGCTGGTTGGCACTGGCACCCGGTTTAATCGCCCGATAAAAGCGCAGGGTGGCGATCGCGCACCAGGAATAAAATACGATCGAGGCTGCAATTAAAAGGAGTAAGGCGACTTCTAAGGCAAGCATGATTAGGTGAAAGGATGAAGGATGAAAGGAAGGTTAGGTCAATAGGACAAAAATCCAGGCACAGGGGTCAGGCCCAACGCCCTCCAGGGTTGAATCTGGGTGGAAGCCAGGTCATGATCACCAGGTCATATTTATAATCCCAGCCTCGAAATACGAGCCAGGATTTCGTTTAGAGGGGGCCTGGGGGTGGGTCCCCAAGGGTCAGAAGCCCAGCCTGCACCTCTATTCCAGACTGGTGTGAACACGGTAGCCCCCAAAAGGAGAAGGGAGCCAGATTGAAAGTCCCTCGCCCATTTAGGGAAAGGGATTTCGGGTGAGGGCAAATCGGGTCACAACAGTTGCCAGACCAATCACTAATCAACCTTTTAGTAGCATAGATAGGGTCTCCCATTCAAGGGAAATCCCGTCCTAGGGCAGAAGTCAGGAGGCAGGAGACAGAAGGATACCTTACCCAACCGAACTTCTTGCCCCAGTGAGAACCACTATAGGGTTACATAAGGATGTCCAAAATAGGTTTTAAAGTTAACCCAACTCTGACTGAAGGGAACCTTTATCTGCTTGCAGAGATAGATCGGAATATTACTTTTGATCCCCAGGACATGGGCATGGGTAATGGTATCCACTTGCTCAACCTGATTAAACAGTTGCTTCAGGTAATTGCTATCGCCCCCCAGACTGATCACCTGTTCACCCGAATAATTTTGATATCCCCAAAAATAAAAGGCATGGGCACCGCTGATTCCTTTGGGCAAACCATAGCGGGGACCATAGAAATCGATCGCCCCCGCATCCCCATATTCCCAGGAAAGAATCGCTGTTTGAGCCTGTTCGCTGCTGGGCAACTGATGATAAACCTTGCTGACCTGGATCACACTATCCTCCCAACCGAGCATTTTTTGGAAGTGTTCGGGGGCTTCTTGGGGGACTGGGGTTAATGTCGCGTTGAGGCGGTCAGCCTGAGCTAAACCGTAAACGGTTGAGTAATAACTTGAGATCTGTAGGAGGGTTTCCATGGGTAACGCCGGAAGCGTCATCGGAATCGTGATCAGCAGACTGGCAAGTAACCCCCCTGCAATCGCTGCCTGGAGTCGCCGTTGATCCTGAACCCATTCTTCAACCACGATCGCCCCAGCAGCAAATAGCATGGGATACAGCGGAGCCACGTAATAGGACTTGCCTTGCAGTAATAGAAATAGCCCAAAGGTAATCACAGAGATCCAGCCAAACAGGCGATAGGGTCTGCCATACTTAGCCCTGAGATAAAAGTACAGCCCAGATAACCAGATCGGTGCGGTTAACGGATGCATAATCAGAATGGGTTGCACAAACAGAGCAATCATTGACTCAGGAAAGACCTTTTTGCTATAAAGATTGGCTGCTTTTTGCTGCTCTAGAAAGGGCCAGCCATGTTGAACTTGCCAGTTCAACGTCGGCATCACCAGGAAGAGTGCCAATAGCCCGCCTAACCAGATCCATTTCTTTGAGAACACCTGGCGTTGCGTTAGTCCTAGCCCTACCACTGCACTAAAGGCAAAGAAGAGCATGGAAAACTTATTGAGCAGTCCAATGCCAACCAAGCCGCCAATCAGTAGCCATAATTTAGGTTGATGGTATTTCAGCGCCAGCAGCATTAGATAGGTGCATAGCGTCCAGATCAGTGGTTCAAATGCGTTCATTGTCAGAATCGCATCCATCGCCAAAAAGTAAGGCGATATCACCACTAACAGCGCCGCCAGAAATTGGGCAAAGCGTCCCCCACCTAACTCACGGGCGATTAACCCGGTCAGAACCACCAGTAGTGCCCCTGCGAGCGCGGGAAAGAACCGAATTGAAAACAGAGAATCACCCATCCACGATCGACTCAAGTGGGCGACAATCGCAACCAGGGGAGGGAACTCGGTATAGCCCCAATCTAGATGTTCGCCAGAGGCCATGTAGTACAGCTCATCCTCTTCATAACCGTAGTGCCCGTTGGTTGAAAAATGTAGGATTAATTTAGCGCCTGCCAGAAACCAAAGGGGGTTCAACTTCATCAGGTTTTGTAGAGGATTCAATCTTTTAAGTTCTCCTGCTAATCCACAAGTTATCTGGCAATGGGTTTATATAGCGGTTCTATTTGGATGGTGAAAGCCTTTCCC
>JBAUTA010000531.1:0-2003 GCA_049581985.1 Kovacikia sp. | reverse complement strand
TTTAAAAAGCACTTCATAAAGGCTGTATTTTCAGCGGCGGTGTGAGAATGTTGGGTGCCTTCTCGCAGGCGTCGAGCTAAATCCTGACTCATGACAAAGACCTCATTAAAGTGATGATAGTGATGTTGAGCAGTCCCTTACAGGCGACATGCAGGGAACGGCTTTCCAGATAGGACCTGGCCTAATCGACCGACTCTTGAAAACTCTATAACCAATTAGTGATTAATTGGATGATGGTTTTTATATCTTAATAAAACCTTTGCAGACAGTCGCGATAAGTTGCTGGGGCAATTAAGTCCAGGATGATTTTGGGTCTGAAATCCTCCTCTACCGCCATTTTTAACCGTGGTTCTTGAAATGGGTAGGACTCATCTGCGGAAAAGGTCTGGTCAAACGGCAGGGTTTATTATAACTTGATAGTTATATAAATTTATTGCGTGTTAAATCTCATGGTGACTTCTCCGCCAAAGCCAACCCTGAAAGCCGTATCCAAGCAAGCGATCAAGGAAAACATTCTTACACCCCGGTTTTATACGACCGATTTTGAAACGGCTGCAACGATGGATTTGTCAGCTCAAGAGGCTGAGCTGGAAGCAATGCTGGCAGAAATGCGAGCTGATTACAATCGTTACCATTTTGTGCAGGATGAAACGTTTAAGCAATCCTGGGATCACATCACTGGCGAAGTTCGCCAAGCCTTTATCGATTATCTGGAGCGATCGTGCGTCTCGGAGTTTTCGGGCTTTCTGCTGTTTAAAGAACTTTCCCGTAAGTTGAAAAATCGTAGTCCTCTGTTGGCTGAAATGTTTAGCTTGATGGCACGGGATGAAGCCCGTCATGCTGGCTTTCTCAACAAAGCCATGGGGGATTTTGGCTGCACGATTGATCTGGGCCATCTGACGAAGCATCGGGTATATACTTTCTTCCCGATCGAGTGGGTGCTTTACACGGTCTATCTGTCGGAAAAGATTGGCTACTGGCGTTACATCATCATTTATCGGCACCTGGAAAAGCATCCGGAGAAGCAATTCTATCCCTTGTTTCGCATGTTTGAAAGCTGGTGCCAGGATGAGAATCGCCACGGAGATATTTTTAAGGCGTTATTGCGATCGCAGCCGCAGCTCTGGCAAACCTGGCAATCTCGGCTATGGAGTCGCTTTTTCCTGTTGACGGTTTTTGCCACTCACACGCTCACGGTACACGAGCGGACAGGGTTTTATCATGCCCTGGGACTTGACCCAACCGAGTTTGATGCGGAAGTCATCCGCCGCACGAACGATACCGCCGCCCGTGCCTTTCCATCTGTGCTCAACACGGAACATCCAGCGTTTTTTCAACGATTGCATGCCTGTTCCGATCTCAATTTAAAGATGTCTGAGATCGATCGCACCGCCCAACCGAAGTGGCTGAAAACTTTAAGGAAATTACCATGCCAGCTTGCGATCGTTGGTCATTTGCTGCGACTCTATTTGATCAAACCGATTGATGCGGAAGGATTACGGGGACCAGTGCGGTAATTGTTCCAAACTTCTCTTCAGAGTGACCACTCTGAAGAGAAGTTTGAACCTCACAAGTTCCTCATATTATTTTTCTACTTTAAAGATAAGGCAATTGTGTATAACAAAAGAGGTGCATAATGACAAGTTCAGGGAATGAAAAAACGGATGTCAAACCAATCTTAGATTTTGCAGTTGTTGACCCTCAAATCCATCCTGTTTTAGAAAAAAGATTTGAGGCAGTACTGAAAGATGTTGAGAATGAAGTAAAAACCCATGGTTTTTTAAAGTGGATTGTAGGATCTGTACTTCTTATTCTGTTGGGTTTAAATGGTTTTATTGTCTACCAACAGTGGCAGCAATCTCAGCAAATCGATGGCTTAGTCAAGCAATCTCAGCAAATCAATGAATTAATTAGACAACCTCAGAAAACCAGTAGCTTAGTTAAAAAAACTCCTCCAGCAAGTCAGACGAGTCCTGGTGCTAAGCACTTTGATAGTAAGGTAC
>JBAUTA010000530.1:0-6994 GCA_049581985.1 Kovacikia sp. | reverse complement strand
GCCAATGACCCTCGTGCCTGCGGGTACAATCACAGTTCCGGCAGAGTCACGCAGGTCCGCCAGCAAGAGCAACACCTCCTGTTGGGGGCCATTTGTTGTTAACTTTAGGACTTGGTCACCGGGATAGCGCAGGTCTAACAAAGTCCCTGTAGGAAGTAGCGTATCCGGCGAGATTGGTCTATCAGACTGGAGGGTTGAGGAACGATCGCCCACGCTTCCTTGGGGGCCATTGTCGATCGTCGGTAGCCGTTGTCCGAAATCAACCACACGGGAGACAGCAGACACCTGCCTGCCCCCCTCTGGATTTGTTCTAGACTGCATTACGGAAGACGTGGGAACTGCTCCCTGGGTCGTAGGGCGATTAGACGGTAGGGGCGACTCTGGCAGATCGGGCAGTGGCGCGGTAGGTGGAAACGCATCCGCAGGCATTGGGCCTGATTGGAGCGGTTGACTGGAACCCATGGCAGGAACACTGACCGTAACAGGTTGATCCGCTCCTATAACTGTAGAGGGTAAAGCATTAGAGCTATCCGCCGATGAACTGACCTCTACAGGCTTGGTCAAGGCAGGAATCGGGGGGACCGCCATTGGCGAGTCAGAGGGAGGCGCACTGACAGTGCTGGAAGATCCTAAGGGCGGCACTGTAATCCTGGGCTCCGCTGTGGAACGGGTTGAAGCGATCGTAGACGGAATATCCCCGAACGACTCTGTTTGGCGTTGGGTTGGACTGCTTGAAGGGACGACAATAGAGGGCGCAGGAGTAGAGGGCGCAGGAGAATCGATCGGTGCGGAGCTTGCAGCTTTTTGATCGGGGGGAGGAACGGCGATCGCGACCCCACCCCTTGTATCCACGGCAATTTCTCCGTCTATATCTCCAGATAAGCTAGAAACAGGGGCAGGGGCAGTTGTTGAGCCAGCAGCTACCGTCGAAGTTGAACGGTTTGCTGGAAGCGTTGGCACCTTCCCGTTGGGTTCGGGAGCCTTGAGGGGATTGGGAACCGCAGGGAAGGGATCCCTGCGGCTAGAAGCGGAAGGGCGAATTGGGTTGGGAACGGAGGGGGAAGGGATGGCAACCCCTGGCTCGGAAGTACCCGATGGGGTAGGGATGGATGGGCTCGTTACAAATGGGGGAACTTTGACACTCCCGTTAGAATTGGAAGCCGCTCCAGTAGCCGCCCTAGGGATGGGAGCCGCAGGACCGGCTGGACTCAAGCTAGAGCCACTGCTGGGAGCAGTAGCCAGGGGCGGAACGGAGGGTACCCCACCGGGTTGACTAACTGTAAGGGAGGGCGATCGCGCCGGAACTGCGGAAACGGGAGCCATTGGAACAATCGGCTTTGGGAGGGATGAAACCACGCTTTGAGCCAGCGCTGGAGCAACGGCGGGGGCTTGAGCAATCAGGGGACGCAGCACCCAGCGGGAATCACCACCCACCTTCTCCAGGTTGACCTGTCCAGGAGCCAGAGAAACCTCTGGCGAAAGCTCCATAACAATGCGCGCCAGTCCAGGCTGAAATTGGGACACCCGAATTTGCCGGATGGCACCGGTATAGGTTTTCTGAGTATCAACCGCGCCCATCGACGTATTAGGCAGATCAATCACAATTCGCGCAGGCTGAGCCATTAAAAAATAGCGCGGGGTTGTGCCATCCTTAATATGCAGTTCCAGCTGATTGGCTGCTGAGTTAAATTGCCAACTGGTGAGTGAAGCAGCCTCCCCAGGCCCGATCGCCATGCCAACGATCGCCATACTGGCGGTACTCGCAACCCCCAACCGTAGGGCATAGTCCGAAAAATTAACTGGCAACAATCTGGTCATGGGCGTTAATCCCAACTTAAGGTTTTGGCTCTGCATGGCTCTATGGCAGTTCTCACCTGGGTGATATAGGGGACACATAGAGTGCCCTGCACCCCTTGTAATGCCCCCTCGTAATGCATAGATCGGCAACTCATCGGCAACTGATCGGCAACGTCCTGTTATGGAAACTGGTATGGACTGAACGCGGCTAAACAGATTTTAGCGGTTATGCCCCAACCCGTCTAATCATGTCACTAGATATAGCGGTCAGACATTTTATTTACACAAATTTTCCTCTATTTGTCCAGATAAGCTAAAACATTTTTGGAGGGTGGAGTTGGGCTTTTGGATTAAGGCATCCCTGAAGTTATACCAATTTAAAGAATGAAGGTTGCAGATGGGGGTGTGGGAGCTTCGCCCCCAGCCAGGAGTTCCACCCCTGCACCCCGTTCCCAATCTGCCCTGTTCGCTATTTAAATTGCTCTGAAAATACCTTTTCATCCTTTGGGGTGCTGACAAGTCAGCATGGACGATTGGTATTAGATTAGGTCGATTCCGGCCCACTTCAATCTGCGCTACCTCCAGCTCCAGCTTCCTGCTGCCCCACTATCGCCTGGATTTTGCTAACCTGCTGCTGATATTCCTCCTGGGTGAAGACAGGAATACTGTGGTCCAGGGCGATCGCCTGATGCAAGTCAAGCCAGGATTTACAACTGCCATAGCCTGGGTCGTAGGGTATGATGACTGGCGAGGCAAGTCTATAAACCCGGAGCAGCAATAGGGACAGGAACTGGCTCGGTTTCCATTTCAAACGCTCAAAGACAAAGTCCGGGTTCCAAATATGAAATGGCAAGAGCGCATCGAGCCACGCTGGATTGGTCACCTGGAACGTATCTGTGATGACTGCCCACGACCCAATTCGAACGGTTGAAGGATGCCAGCCAGGTTCGACAGGTACTACCTGAGAAGCATACTTCGCCTTGAGTAAATGCGGCTTTTGATGTTCATAGGTGGGATAAAGCAGGACACGATCGTGGATTAAGGAAAATCTTCCGCCAACCTCTCGGATGCCCCCCTTACGGAGCAAGAGGAACATCTCACCCTGTTCCAGGGCCTCTACGGCAACCTTCCATTCCTTTAGTGCATGGACTTCCTGCATCGCCCAGCCGAATCTCGATATCCCACCAGAATGCATTTCCTCAGAACTTTACCGAATTACAGCAGTTTTCAGAATGGTTGCCCCATCGGTAAAACCCCAAGGCTTTCCTGGATGGGAGTTGCGTCGCGTGGACAGCCCCTGCCCGCCCGCAAATGGCTGTAACACGTCAGATTAGTGTGCCAGATTAGTGTGCCAGTTCAGCGCCCCAGGGTACGGGCGAAAAATTCGCTTGTAACCATTGCAAAGGGGAACAAGATGCCCGCCAGCCCAATCCAACCGCCAAATTGTCCCAAGATAGATAGTACAAGCTTATTACTGCTAGAAGCACGCTCGTTTGTAATGGCCATAAACCGAGAACTGACTCCTAATAAAAACGCTCCCCCAAAGCCCAGGGGAAGGCTCAAATAAAACCAGCCCTTTAACCGCTCTCCGGGAGAGATCGCCCCTAGCCCAGGAAGCACCAAAAAGCTGAAAACTTCCAGCACAAGCCAAAGGATTAAGCCTGTCAGAAAATCTTTCCGCCCTAACTCTGCAAAGGAAAAGTAGTTTAGGCGCTGAACCGAGCGACCTGAAGGATGTTTTTTGGGTGCCATAAGATTGGA
Organism: Kovacikia sp.; assembly: GCA_049581985.1. Lineage (GTDB taxonomy): Bacteria > Cyanobacteriota > Cyanobacteriia > Leptolyngbyales > Leptolyngbyaceae > Kovacikia. The sequence goes on along the minus strand of JBAUTA010000530.1, from coordinate 3,436 downwards.
TCGTTGTCTATTCAAGACTAATCCCCCGCTGTAATAACTTTATCCCTAGACTAATAGTACCTTGATGCTTTAAATCTGCTCGTTTGAGGTGAGAAGTGAGCCGATAAGAATGGGGATAGGGAAAAATCAGCAATTCTAAGTTTTGAGTTTTGCATAGTGAGTTCTCCGTTCCCTGCGCTTTACCCTGGATTTCCCTATTATTTTGTCTGCTGCCCTGGCCCAACGGAGACTTGCCCCATGGACGATGCGCCCAAAAATCTTCAGCTTTTCTCAATATGGTTTCCATCCACAACCTCCTTACGGTCACTAGCATTGAATACGGAGATATGTAAGGACAGATATGAACACCCATGACTTGCTAATGCTGATTTTGATGTTGATCCCTGGCATTTTGCTCTCAGTCGCAGTGATGGCAACCTTCGCTGCCGGAGGTTAAGAAGGTGAAATTGAGGCATAGGAGGGATGAAAGGGGAGAGGAGAGCAAAGCCCTAAGCAGCTTCCTAGCAAACAAAATACTCGTAGGGGCAGGTTTGGCACTCAAGCAAGCGCCTGAATGCAAAGACTCTGGCAAAATCTGCCCCTACCAATCCGGTATATTCTTGCTTGGAAATTTCCTTACCTCTCAGCACGTGGATCAAGCCCATCTCGCAGACCATCTCCTAACAGGTTAAAGGCCAGAACCATGAGGGTAATGAACAAGCCAGGAAAGAGGATTGTCCAGGGTGAGGAAAGGGAGTAGCCTCCTTTGAAAGCATCGGACAACATGGTGCCTAACTCCGGGGTTGGAGGTTGTGCTCCCAGTCCTAAAAAGCCCAGCCCTGCTGCTTCTAGGGTGGCTGTGCCAATCGAGAGAGCTGCTTGCACCACGATGGGAGCAAGGCTGGCTGGCAGAATATGACAAAACAGAAGATAGGCTGGAGCGGCACCCAGTGCCCGGATCGCCTGAATGAATTCCTGCTCGCGCAGGGAAAGAACCATGGATCGCGTCAGGCGAATAAAAATGGGGATCTGCACCACACCTACCGCAATCATCACACCTGGCAGACTGGGACCCATGACGGTGACAATTGCGATCGCCAGCAGAATGGAGGGAAACGCCAGTAGAATGTCTGTCAGCCAACCAATCACTGTTTCAAGTTGTCCCCGAAAGTACCCGGCAACCAGTCCCAAAACCAGCCCTACTAACAGACCCAGCCCTACAGAAACCAGACTAACCAGTAGGGAAGTGCGGATCCCATACCATACCAGCGTTAACACGTCGCGCCCCAGGGCATCAGTCCCAAACCAATGAACGCTGTTAGGAGGAGTCAGCCGCGCTAAATAATTCCCATCGGTTGATGCATCATAGGATCGCAAAACGGGAGCCAGTAGCGCCAGCAGAAACAGGGCGATCGTCAATATGAGCCCTAGCTTTCCAGATGCAGACTGCCAGAAACGTTGTATCTTATCCCTCACGCCTCACCCCTTTGCTTCAACGCTTAAATTTTCACCCCTTCATTCCTCCATCGCTTGGGAGTCCTTTTGATAGCCCTTTTCAAAGGTGTCAGCTACAGTGCACCGTACCTCACATTTCTGTACTTCACTCAAGTGCAAACCGCTACCGCAAAGGATGGAGAATCCTGGGGCGAGGATGGGAGGGTGGCATGATAGGCATTTCCTAGCCTCCAACGCTCTTTTCATCCTGACAACATCACTTCAACTGAATTCTAGGATCAGTCAGGGCATAGGAAATATCGATCCCTAGGTTAATCAGCACAAAAGCAGTGGCAATAAAGACAACGCCTCCTTGAACGACGGGATAGTCTCTTGCCAGAATGCCGTCGTAAATCCAGGAGCCGATTCCGGGCCAGGAAAAGATAGTTTCAGTGAGAATGGCTCCTCCTAACAAAGTGCCAAACTGAAGCCCGATAATGGTGCTGATGGGCAGTAGAGCATTTTTAACGGCATGGGTTACAATCACCCAAACCTCTGGTACGCCCTTAGCTCTAGCGGTGCGGATGTAGTCCTGGCTAAGCACCTCTAGGAGGGCGGTGCGGGTAATGCGAACCAGAATCGCCAGGGGGATGGTGCCTAACGCTAACGCAGGCAAGATCAAATGTGCCAGGGTATCTTTCAAAGCTGCCCAATCTAGTCTCAGAAGGGCATCCAGTACATAGAACCCTGTGATTGGTTGAAAGCTGTAACCAACGTCTATACTAATCCGTCCGCTTGCAGGCAGCCAGTGCAGGTTAACCGCAAACAGGTAGATTAGCAGTAACCCTAACCAGTACACCGGTAGGGAAATGCCCAATAGGGAGCCAGCCATGGTCAGGTGATCTAACCAGCTATTTTTTCGGACAGCCGCCAGGATTCCTGCTGGAATCCCCAACAGGAGCGCTACCAGCATTGCGGCGATCGACAACTCCAGGGTCGCCGGAAATCGGGTGCGTAGTTCAGCCGCAATGGGAATTCCGCTAATAATGCTGGTGCCTAAATCAAAACGGATCAGTTGTTTTAGAAAAGTAAGATATTGCCACGGCAGTGGTTGATTGAGTCCTAACTTGTCTCTCAGGGCCGCAAGTTGTTCGGGAGTTGCCCGTTCTCCAGATAGAGTTACGGCTGGGTCGCCAGGGATCAGGTGTAAAAGGCAAAAAACCAGGAGCGTGATTCCCAATAGTACAGGCAACAGCCCAAGCAACCGTTTGACGATATAGATCCACACAGATGATTAACGGTAAAGATTACTGGAGGGACTTGATTAACCGTAAGCTTAGACCATAGAATACCGCTCATTTTCTCAATCAAATCATTTACTGTGTGTTAGATTTGGCTAGTTTAAAACCTCAGCGTTTGGGTGTTCTGTGGTGGTAAAGCTCCTAAGAGTTGCGACTGGTGCACTCTGGACTCTTGGATTTGTTGTCTGTTCATCGCCGAATGCTCTTACTTCGGGGCATTCAACTCTGTCCTCAGATTATTCAGACAGGTCTGTGGCTCAAACACAGGCGCTAGAAGGTTTGGGATCGGCATCCCCAATTTCTCTTAGGGGAGCCGATGCTGGGCGTTTCCGACAAATTATGCAATATGCAGTTGGGCGATCGCTCAATCAGCGTCCCCTCGGAGAAATTGTGCAGGCGATCGCCCACCAACTTCTTGGGAGCACCTATAGACCCAACTTGCTAGAGCGTTCCCGACAGGAAGATCTGGTGGTTTCCCTGACTCAATTTGACTGCGTTCTGTTTGTGGAAACGGTGTTGGCCCTCGCAAAAGGAGTTGCGGTCCAAGACTACTCTGATCTAAGCTTTATGGCTCGTCTGCAAAACCAACGATATCGGGAGGGGCGACTTAACGGCTATTGCAGCCGCCTGCACTACTTTTCAGAGTGGATTAGCGATAACCAACAGCGGGGAAATGTGCTTAATCTGACTGCCCAATTGGGGGGCAGTTCCCTTCGTAAGCC
>JBAUTA010000529.1:0-1631 GCA_049581985.1 Kovacikia sp. | reverse complement strand
CTGGAACAATGCGACCTGACAACGGAAAGTTAGCAACCTGTTCCGAGCGTCTAATTAATCGTTCAACAAATCTTTGAGCATATTGGGGAGAATTTTGAGACAAATAGTTATAGATAGCAATACTTCGGACAAAATTAAGGAAGAATAGAGCCGTAGGAACGGAGTTTTTGGTAGTTAGGATGGGATTTAATCAAAGTATGATTCAAGCCTAAGTTGGAAATAAACTGGTCCAGGAGATGATCCATGAGAGCACGGCGTTTATAGGATGCCATGGAGAAAACAAAGGGTTGGTCAGATGAATGCTGCTGTAGAGCATCAAATTTAGCAAGATTGAGAGCGGTGAGGCTAGCATTAAAATGAAAATCTAATTTGTACTGGTTACGGGCTTGGCAATCGCTGAGACCAGTGAACTGTTTAGCATCTCTAAAAATAAATTCGATTTGAAATCTAGCCTTGTAGAAACAGAAGATGTCGTAGGCGCTGAGGTTGATATCAGTGGAAAAGAGGACGACATGCCCAACTTTATCTGGTTTACGGGTATCAGATATATAGGCAATGCGTACCTGTCGTTTGAGGGACATATGCCATACCACTGCTGTATAGAGCTTGAGATTTGGTTCCAAGTCTCGAACAAATTGGAAGCGACTAACATCGTTTAAGTCCACCTTGCCATCATATTTGCGTCTTTTGCCTCGCAGCTTTTGTTCGCCAGTGAAGATATAGCACAAATTGGCATCGACTCTGAGTTTGCCCACCATATGTAACCCCATTCCTATCACCCCATGCACAAATTTTTCCTTGCTATAGAAGCCATCGACAACGATATGCTTTACTGATGCGGGTAAATGGGGCTGAGTATCTTTGAGATGCTGTAAGTAAGCATCTATGCGTGTCACTTCTTGAAGGTCGATACTAGGGCTTTTCTTCGCTCGCTTAGAGGCTTTTTTGCCTTGCTTGGCTAGTTTCTTGACCTCAGGCTTCGCCTCTAATGGCTTGGTCGTGACGGCAGCCTCCTTTGCTGCGGTTTGCTGTACTGATAAGGTATATCCCTGATGATTATCCACATCTACTATCGAAATTACCGAGATCTCCTGTCCTTTTTCACTTTTGCTCGCACTGCCGTTGTAATAGTAATCCACCCCATAGCTCTGCTTGCCACTTTTAGTAATGAACGAGCAATCCATTGCCGCTATCTTTCTGCTTTTGGGGCTCATGGCTTCCTCAATCAGCACAGCATTGAAACTTGTAAAATCAAAGCTCTCGGCAAACTGTCGTCGATATGTGCGTTCTGATAAGTTGCTGTATCGACTCAGATTACTGAAGTTTACCTTCCCACTCACTATGAAGATCGTCGCAAATAAATTTAGCAGAAACTTCTGCTGCGGTTTGCAAAAATGCCCATCTTTTTAAATATTCTCTGTACAATATCCATAGGGTTATTTATCTGGGTATCTTGTTCATACTTTTACCCTACTCGGTAAATAGCCCTTTTGTCTATCACCTCTCACCAATTCTAAAAAACTGTCCGAAGTATTGTTACAGTATCAATGTAGAGAATCTTGCCGTTGCCAGCATCAACCTTCACTTCTTTCTGCCCGATCGCAACTGCATAGACCAAGTTACCGTTCTCG
>JBAUTA010000528.1:0-6512 GCA_049581985.1 Kovacikia sp. | reverse complement strand
ACCCCCATCTGCAACCTTCATTTTTTTAATTGGCATTAATTGCTCTGAGTTAATCGCGGCAGAATTTAGCACAATCATCACAACGTCTATGACCCCGTTCAATCATCCTCCCCGAATTTTGTTTTTGTATGGCTCCTTGCGAGAGCGTTCCTATAGCCGCCTGCTGGCAGAGGAAGCAGCTCGAATTATGCAGGAATTTGGGGCTGGGGTTCGTTTTTTTGATCCGCACGAGTTGCCAATCTATGGCAGTGTGCCCGATACCCATCCCAAGGTGCAGGAGCTACGGGAGTTGAGTCTCTGGTCTGAGGGGCAAGTTTGGTCCAGCCCAGAACTGCACGGTCAAATTAGTGGCATCATGAAAAACCAAATTGATTGGATTCCACTCAGTATGGGAGCAGTCAGACCGACCCAGGGCAGAACTTTAGCTGTAATGCAGGTCAGTGGGGGGTCCCAGTCTTTCAACGCTGTTAACACTTTGCGACTGATCGGGCGTTGGATGCGAATGTTTACGATCCCCAATCAATCCTCGGTTGCCAAAGCCTATCAGGAATTTAATGAAGATGGGACCATGAAGGATTCGGCCTATCGCGATCGCGTGGTCGATGTCATGGAGGAACTCTACAAGTTCACCCTGCTACTGCGGGACCAGGTAGATTACTTGATCGATCGCTACAGCGAACGGAAAGAACGGGCTGCCAAGGATGGGTTGTCTATCTCTATCCCAAAATCGTCCTTGCTGATGAACCCACCGCCGCACTCGATAAAAAATCAGGACGAGATGTCGTAAATCTGATGCAAACCCTTGCCCAAGAACAAGGCTGTACGATCTTACTGGTGACCCCTGACAATCGAATTCTGGATATTGCTGATCGGATTGTTTATATGGAAGATGGTCGTCTCGCTAAAAACTCCAGTGCCATTGTGCTTGCCGGATAGACGAATGAGATTGGGAAGGGGTGAGAGAGGAGGGTGAGATTTATGTGAGATGAGATTTATGTGATACCAATTTGAATTGAAAACAGTGCAAATCCAACCCCTTCCAACCTCACCTTGGCAAGGGGAGGGGCCGTAGGCGGTGGGGTGGGCAAATCCAACCTCTCCCAGGCTGTAGGCGGTGGGGTAATGTGTAAGGTTCATGGTTTAAATCGGAATGAGATGAGATTTATGTAATGAGATCTATGGAATGGATAGCTCATTGCGGACAGGGGATTTAGGATTAGAGTAATATCATCTCCGTAACTTTCTTTTGAACCAATCTTTGACGGAGCCAGTCTAAGCTTTCGGGGTCATCAGTTCAGTCAACTTCCGATCTACCGATTCTTTGATTGCAAAGAATTGTTAAGATTCGACTGGGAAGTCAACGATGCGTTGTGACCTATCGTGTTGCTTTGATTCACCTGCTCTATCGGTACAATCCTATGTCCCTCTCAGCTCATCCGATTGCTCCGCCTTCAGCATTGTTGGAAATTTCCTCCCCATCTCGCAAGCCCGATTCATCCTGGATTGTCGGATGGACTTTCTTGGCCGGGATGATGGTTGCCCTCTGTGGCTGTGAGCTATTGCCCAAGGGAGGAGTTGGGGCCCAGACTCAAGCTCCCGGTGCTGGCCGCAACCAGGGTGCCGCTGCGGTCGATGTGGCGATCGCTAAGGCTGCTTCCCTGGAATCTCCCAGGGAATATACGGGTACAACCCAGCCCTTGCAGGAAGTGTCAATCCGCGCCCAGGTGGAGGGGCAACTGCAAAGCCTGACTGTAGATGTGGGCGATCGGGTTCAACGGGGACAACCCTTAGCCCGGATCAATGATTCTATTTTGGTGGCAGCAACAGCCCAAGCCCAGGCTGAGCTTGCCTCCCGCCGCTCAGAAATTACTCAACTTCAGACTCAGGTCAGCGATGCCCGAACACGGGTGGAGCAATCGCGGCTTCAGCTTCAGCAAGCGGAGTCAGATGCGGCCCGTTATGAGCAACTAGCCAGACAAGGTGCCGTCACCCAGCAGCAGGCAGAACAGTCACTTACCCAGGCAAAAACAGCCGCCCAGGTGTTGCGTTCTGCCCAGGAACAGGTCCGCAATCAACAGCAGGCGATCGTGGCTGCTAAGGGCCGCGTTGCAGCCCAGCAGGCGGTTGTGGCCCAGCAGCAAGAGCGCCGATCCTATGCCGTTCTCAGCTCTCCCATTAATGGTTCCGTTTTGACCCGTTTGACTGAGCAAGGTAACTTAGTTCAACCTGGCAATGAGGTGTTGCGGTTAGGCGACTTTAGTCGGGCAAAAGTCACCGTCCAGGTTTCGGAATTAGAGTTGGCAGCCGTTCGCCTTGGTAGCTCTGCCCAAGTGCGGCTCGATGCCTTCCCCCAGGAGCAGTTTGCTGGCACGATAACGCGCGTCTCCCCCGCAGCGAACTCCACATCCCGGTTGGTTCCAGTTGAAGTGACTATTCCTAATCCAACGGGAAAAATTGGCAGCGGATTGCTGGCACGGGTGAGCTTTGGCCAACAAAACGCCAAAAATGTGGTTGTGCCCTTGACTGCGATCCAGGATGATCGGACCCAAAACCAGCAGCCTCCTGATTCAACCCGGCAAAAGTCAAGTAAACCAGATGCTAATTCCTCAAACAAAGTGGAAAAAACCGGGGGCGTTCTTTTTGTCGTGGCTACAGAAGGCGATCAGCCGATCGTTTCATCCCGATCGGTTGCCCTGGGGCGACAAGCAGACGGCAAAGTAGAAATTCTCTCTGGCTTAAAGCCTGGTGAGCAATTCGTTGTCCGCAGTGGCAAACCTTTAAAGGATGGCGAAAAGGTCCGGTTGAGTATTCTCTCAGAGAAATAATTTTGGAGTTTGAATTCAGTGCGGAGTCTAGACCCTCTAGAGGCTGCATTCCCTATTCAATTGCTTAAGACTTTGAACTTGTATAGCCGTAACCCTATTGGTTAGGACGGGGTGCAGGGATTTTACCCCTGGCTGGGGGCAACGCCCCTACTCCCCCTTTAATCCTCTATTCTAATCAATCTGGCGATAGCTATCGATTAAGGGACGATCACGGACCTTGATCTGTTCTGGCAATCTGGAAAAATCCTTATTCATCGTTCTCTGTTCTGATTCACACTGTTTTCCCCAATCACTATGCAACCCTTCAAGCCATCTGGATTCAGTCTGAGTACCCTTTCAATTCGCCGCCATATCGGTATTTTGATGCTCACTCTTACAGTGATTGTCTTGGGGGTGTTTTTCATCACTCGATTGCCCGTCGATTTGTTGCCTTCCATTACCTATCCGCGCATTGGGGTGCGCCTGAATGCACCCGGAATTTCCCCAGAAGTGGCCGTGGATGAAATTACAAAACCTCTGGAAGAAGCACTGGCAACGACAGAAGGCGTGGTGCAGGTCTACTCCCAGACTCGCGAGGGGCAGGTCAGCCTGGACTTGTTTTTCCAGCCAGGAAGTAATATTGACCAGGCACTCAATGACGCGACTGCTACCTTTAACCGCAACCGCAACCAGTTGCCCGACGACATCGAAGCCCCCCGGATTTTCAAGGCAGACCCCAGTCAGCTTCCGGTTTACGAATTCGCGTTGACCTCCCCCTCGCTGCGGGATGTCGATCTGCGGGTATTTGCCGATGAGGAGTTAGCCCGCGAATTAGGCGTGGTGCCGGGAGTTGCCTCGGCGGATGTTTCCGGTGGAGTGCAGGAAGAAGTCCGGGTTCAGATTGATTTCAACCGGTTACAGGCGATCGGGGTGGGGCTAACCGATGTGCTGGATGGGTTGGAGCAGCGTAACCAGGATGTTTCTGGGGGCCGGATTCTGGGTAAAACCTCAGAACCGCTAACTCGGGCAGTTGGACGGTTTCGGGAGGCGGCAGAGATCCGGGATTTGACGTTTGAAGTGAGCGGTCCCCAGTCAGCCAGTTCGCAATCAGCCAGTTCGCAATCAGCCAGTTCGCAATCAGCCAGTCAGCAGCCCCCCCAAAGGGTTTACCTGCGAGACTTTGCTAAAGTGATTGATGGCACCGAAGAGGAGCGGGTGCTTGTGAGCCTGAATCGGGAACAGGCAGTCAAGGTCGGCATTCAGAAGCAACCCCAGGCGAATACGGTTACGGTCGTAGATGGGATTAAGAAACGGATTGAGGAATTACGCCGATCGGATTTGGTTCCAGCAGATATGGTGCTGACAGCGACGCTGGATGAGTCCCGCTTCATTCGAAATTCTATTTCAAACGTAGTCACCGCTGGGCTTTCGGGGGCAGCACTGGCCGCGATCGCCGTGCTTCTGTTTCTCGGTTCGCTCCGCCAAACGCTGATCATTGTGCTGGCAATTCCCCTGGCAACGCTGGCAACAATTATTCTCATGGGGCTATTTGGCTTATCGCTCAACGTCTTTAGCTTGGGGGGATTGGCGTTGGGTGTCGGGATTGTGGTAGACAACGCGATCGTCATGCTGGAGACGATCGCTGACAAGGTCAATGCCCACATTGCCCAACCTAACGGGCACACTCCGGGAATTTCCGGGAATAGACACGGTAAGCAAGCGTTTCAGGAGGAGGTACTGCGCGTCTCTGCCGCTAGTGGGCAGCAAGTAGAATCGGCACTCGTCGCCTCAACGGCCACCAACTTGGTCGCCGTACTACCGTTTTTGCTGTTGGGGGGCTTTGTTTCCCTTCTGTTCAATGAGCTGATTTTGACGATTAGCTTTGCCGTCGCTGCATCGCTGCTGATTGCGCTCACCGTCGTTCCCATGATGGCTTCCCGACTACTCACCGTTCGTTGGTCTAGCCGGGTCGGCGAGTTCTGGCTCCTGCGGGGGTTTAACGATCGCTTTCAGGCGGTAACCCTGGGATATGGCCGATTTCTGGTAAAACTATTGCGCGTCCGGGTTCTGGTGATTACCTTAGCTGTGCTCGTTCTGGGCGGGAGCAGTTGGCTGATGATTGGGCGAATTCCGCAGGAGATTTTGCCCCGCATCAATACCGGACAAGCCAATGTCAACGTTAACTTTCCCCCTGGCACTTCCCTGGAAATTAACCGACAGGTCATGGCAGCGGTCGATCAGGTATTGCTAAAACAACCGGAAACGGAATACGTTTTCACCACAGCCGGTGGGTTTCTGTTTGCAAATGCCGTTTCCGCTAACCCATCCCGTAGTTCTAGCAACGTCACCCTGAAGCCGGGCAGCAATATAACTGAGTACACTGAACGGGTGACGCGGGAAATGAATCGGCTGAACCTGGCGGGAATCCGGGTGCGGGTTTCACCGGGTAGTGTGCGCGGTTTGAATTTGAATAACTCACCGCTCCGGGGAGCTGATGTGGATGTGGTGCTGCAGGGGCAGGATGCTGAAACTCTGCAGCAAGCGGGGCGACAGGTACTGGCCGCCCTGGATGAGCAGGTAACCCTATCCAGCTTCCGTCCAGAAGCAGACGATCGCCAGCCCGAAGTCCAAATTTTTCCTGATTGGGAGCGGGCTAAAGCCTTTGGTCTAACCACCCAGGACATTGGCAGCACCATTCAGACGGCGATCGAAGGTTCGGTGCCAACCCAGTTGCAACGGGATGAACGGCTTGTAGATATCCGTGTCCAGTTTGATAAAAACCTACTACAGCAACCCTCCCAGCTTAAACAACTGCCTCTGTTTGTAAGTAACAATGCGCCCGTTCGCCTTAGCGATGTTGCCAGAATTCAGGAGGGACGCGCTCCTGGCGAAATTCAGCGAATTAATCAACGTCCCGTGTTTCTAATCGCGGGCAACTTGAATAAGGGGGCCAGCTTAGGGGCAGCCCTGGCAGAAGTGCAGCAGGTTGTTTCAAGCCTGGATTTGCCAGCGGGAGTCACCTTGCAGCCCAGCTATGCGGGGCGTACCACTCAAGAGCTGCAGGAATCGCTCAAGGTTTTGGGCGCATTAGCGGCATTTCTGGTGTTTGTCGTGATGGCAGTGCAGTACAATTCCCTGGTTGATCCGTTGGTGATCATCCTGACTGTGCCCTTGGCGCTAGCAGGCGGTATCCTGGGGCTGTTTGTCACCCGGACCGCGATCGGGATTACGGTGCTGGTGGGTGCCGTATTGCTGATTGGGATTGTCGTGAATAACGCCATCATCATGGTCGAGCTGGCAAACCAGATCCGCCAGGAGGAGGGGTGCGATCGCCTGACGGCTATCCTACAGGCCGCGCCTCAACGTCTCCGCCCCATTATGATGACCACAATTACCACGGTATTGGGCCTGTTCCCCCTGGCCCTGGGCATTGGCGAAGGCTCAGAATTCCTTCAGCCCTTAGGTGTGGTCGTATTTTCTGGTCTATCTTTGGCAACCCTGCTAACCCTGTTCATCATTCCCTGCTTCTACGTCTTACTGCATGATATCTTCAAGCAAGATTTCGGGGTGCGGCAGCTTGCCACTCGGGCCCGGGCTCTGGTGCCTTCTGGAAAAAGGTAAGACTCAATCCTCTGCCGGGGGGCTTCCCCCCAGACCCCGCGATGTGGGGGCCTAACTCCCCCCCACCCCTCGAAAGGGTCTGGGGTA
>JBAUTA010000527.1:0-3362 GCA_049581985.1 Kovacikia sp. | reverse complement strand
CCAAAAAGCCGAGCTATGGTGGCATTCGTTGCAGGAATTATCGGGTACAGCATGTCCATGCGGCACCCAATGCATTCGTAGACTGTGATGGTTTATCTGGAAATTTTGTTTGTTTTTCCCGTCAGGTTGTGGAGTCTATTGGCTATCCGGACTGCCGACGATTTCCCCACTACTATGGCGATGCGGTCTATACCCATCAGGCTAAACGAAAGGGCTATCAACTGCTCATTTGTGGAGACGCGATCGCCCATTGCACAGACGATCATCCACCCCAATCCTGGCTACTTAGCAGCCAATCCTTCAGAGAACTCTGGCAAGAACGATTTGCGATTAAATCGCCCCATTATTGGAAAGCGCATTTAGGGTTTTATCAAGAACTATTTGGTTGGGTTGGAAATTGGATTTATATCTATAATTTACTGATCAAGTTTTTTGTGATTGCCGCGATCGTACGTTTGATCCCCTATCCCTATCGAGCACAGTTAAAACTTTTTCTCAACCGATCAGTAGCGAAGGGCAATTAAACTAAAGATGATCTTAGAGCGGAGGGGGGAGAACTCCCGACAATCGGGTTAATTTTGTTCCCATTGCTTATACCCAATTTAAATAGCGAACAGGACAGATTGGGACGGGGTGTAGGGGTGGAACCCCTGGCTGGGGGCGAAGCCCCCACACCCCCATCTGCAACCTTCATTTTTAAAATTGGTATTAGAAGAGGATTTTGGTTTGATCAGACGAGTTGCCTACGATGCATCCGTACTTGGGGCAGGCTATCTTAATCCAAAAGCCCGGACGGGTATCTTTCGCATGGTTGAGGCGCTATTTCTGGAGTTGGTCAAGCTCCCGGATTTAGAGATCAGGGCGATCGCCTTCGATCAGGAATCAACCTTTTGGGACGAAATTGGGACATCCCTATACTTTAAGAATCTTTATCCCCATCTCTTCAATCACTTTCAGACCGTTCATTATAGTCGCTTCAATTTACACGGTTTATATACTCAAGCTGTGCAGTGGCAGCGATCGCTGATTAAAGCCTCCGAACCAAATCGAACGTTGCTCTACAAATTTGCCAGAGCGATTCAAATTCTGGTTGAAAAGTCAGCTCAAATCGATATGATTCAGAACTTTAATTCGACAGCGTTTGATCTCTATCATTCGTTGTATTTTCCACTGCCTTCCCATGACCTCACTGGAAATATCCCCCGCATCCTGACGGTGCATGATTTAATTCCGATTTTGTTTCCCCAGTTTGTAATTCCAAAAGTCTATCAACGCTGTGTTCAGACGTTGAACAGTATGGATCGCGAGCGTGACTGGATAATTTGCAACTCTCAACACACCAAACAAGATTTTTGTGAATATACCGGCATGGATCCCGATCGGGTTTTTGTGACACCGCTCGCGGTTGCCAGCTTTTTTCATCCCGTCACCGATGCTGCCCTGATCGCGGCAACGTTTCAACGCTACCGCCTTCCCGATCGTCCCTACCTGCTCAGCCTTGCGACCCTGGAACCCCGTAAAAACCTGAACTTTTTGATTCGCTGCTTCTCTCAGATCATTGCAACCGATCCGACGCTGGACCTGAATCTGGTTCTCGTTGGCGCTAGTGGCTGGAAAAACACAGAAATTTTTCAGGCGGCCAGCCAAAATCCCCAGCTCAGATCCCGCATCATTTTCACCGGATACCTGCCCGACCATGACCTGAGCGCCCTTTACAGCGGAGCCACTGCCTTCGTCTATCCCTCCCTGTACGAAGGGTTTGGCTTACCACCGCTGGAAGCAATGCAGTGTGGCACCCCTGTTATCACTTCCCACTCCAGTTCCCTCCCTGAAGTGGTTGGAGATGCAGGAATTTTGATTGATCCGACCCAGACAGATGACCTTTGTCAGGCAATGCTTAAAGTCATCCATGACCCCCAATTACATTCTGAGTTATCTCAACGGGCAATTCAAAGAGCCAGCCAGTTCAGTTGGGCTAGCTGCGCTCAACAAACCGCCGCAGTTTATCAGATCGCCGCCGCTAATCCCCGTTGACAGGGCAAGGACCAGGAGCCCGTCGGGATCGATTTGAGGGATCACTCAAATCTACAAAACCCATATTCCGGGTGTTTTGACAGACCACTAGAAGGAAAGGGGGATCAGTTTCCTAAATAAATTCCCAATCCTTTTGCCGTTTTAACCAGCGTACCTTCCGGGTTGACCGCTGCATATTTGGCGATCGCATCACTGATTGAAACACTTCTAACATGACGATTTTGCCAGGTAACGACGTGATCGTATTTTGCTTGGGCAATCAGATCGACGGCAGCAACTCCAAAGGTGGCACCAATTAAGCGATCGAGGGAGGAGGGGGTGCCTCCCCGCTGAGTGTGGCCTAAAACAGTTACCCGTGTTTCTACAGCCATGCAACCACAAATTTGTTCAGAAAGATATTGACCAATTCCGCCTAACCGACACTGCTCCAGATCACTGGCCAGCGTCACGGTTGCGCCTGACTCAGTCCGAACGGCTTCTGCCACAACCACTAAACAGTAATTTTTGCCCTGCTCCTGCCGCTTTTTAATTGCCTGACAGATCCCGTCAACGGTATAGGGAATTTCTGGAATTAAAATTACATCCGCTCCCCCGGCAATTCCGGCACTGATGGCGATATGTCCGGCATCGCGCCCCATCACTTCCAGAATCATCACCCGACTGTGACTGGCAGCCGTGAAGTGCAACCGATCGAGGGCTTCGGTGGCAATGCTAACCGCCGTATCGAAGCCGATCGACAGTTCGGTCACCCCCACGTCGTTATCAATTGTTTTGGGAATCCCAACGAGATTCATGTTGCCCTGGTGGGCAAGCTTTTGGAGAATTGCCAAACTTCCATCTCCCCCAATCCCAATCAGCGCATCCAGCCCCAGCAGATGATACCCTTCGATGATTTCCTCGGAGCGATCGCGGAGGCTACCGTCGGCCATGGGAAAGGCAAACGGATTTCCCTTATTGGTCGTCCCCAGAAACGTTCCACCCGCCGTCAAGTAGGGATCTACCTTATCAGGCAGGAGGTTAAAGGCCTCCGGAGGACGCGCCATCAACCCATGGGTTGCCTGACGAATTCCCAAAACCTCCCACCCATAATTATTGACCGCATGGTGAACCACCGCCCGGATCACCGCATTTAGACCCGCACAATCTCCGCCACTCGTCAAAATGCCAATCCGTTTATGTTCTCCCATGAATAGCAAGTCCTGGATGATGTGTGAATCGAGGGAGTTGTGAAAGCCTTTTCCTGACGGAAAAGTCTGTTCACAATCTAGATAGGATCGCTGCAATTCTTCCCTTATAGCGGTTCTCACTGGGGTGAGGTACGGGGTGTG
>JBAUTA010000526.1:0-2495 GCA_049581985.1 Kovacikia sp. | reverse complement strand
GTATCGTGTTCATTGATGAACTGGATGCCCTGGGTAAGTCCCGCGGCAATAACGGTATGTTGGGCGGCAATGACGAGCGAGAGCAAACCCTGAACCAGTTATTGACCGAAATGGACGGGTTTGATGCCAACACAGGCGTCATTATTATCGCGGCAACCAACCGGCCTGAAGTGCTTGACCCGGCCTTGCGGCGTCCTGGTCGGTTCGATCGCCAGGTTGTCATCGATCGGCCAGACAAGATTGGTCGGGAAGCCATTCTCAAGGTCCATGCCAGCAACGTTAGGTTGTCTGAGGATATCAATTTAGGCACGATCGCCATCCGTACCCCTGGTTTTGCAGGAGCCGATCTGGCAAATCTGGTGAACGAAGCAGCTTTGCTAGCAGCCCGTAACAACCGTCAAGCGGTGCTGATGGCAGACTTCAATGAAGCGATCGAGCGAGTGATTGCAGGCTTGGAAAAGAAATCTCGCGTTCTGAACGAGCAGGAGAAAAAGCGAGTAGCCTACCACGAAGTTGGACATGCGATCGTCGGTGCCCTTATGCCTGGAGCCGGAAAGGTAGAGAAGATCTCGATCGTGCCACGTGGGGTTGGGGCCCTTGGCTATACCCTGCAACTGCCGGAAGAAGACCGCTTTTTAATGGGCGAAGATGAAATTCGTGGACGGATTGCAACCTTACTAGGTGGCCGCTCCTCGGAAGAACTGGTTTTCAACAACATCGTTTCCACTGGAGCAAGCGACGACATTCAGAAAGCAACCGATCTGGCAGAGCGGATGATTACCCTCTACGGGATGAGCGATTACCTCGGCCCGATTGCGTTCGAGAAGCCCCAGGGACAATTTTTAGAGGGTTACAGTTCTCCTCGCCGTGCTGTCAGTCCTAAAATAACGGAGGAAATTGACAACGAGGTAAAAGAAACCGTTGAGCGTGCCCACCATATTGCCCTGGCAATTCTTGATAAAAATCGGGATTTGCTCGAAGAAACAGCTCAAGATCTGTTGAACAAAGAAGTTCTGGAGGGAGACTCGCTCCGGGAGCGGCTAAACCACGCAGTTGCCCCCGCTGAAATGGACAAGTGGCTCCTGACAGGTCAATTGCCAGAGGGAATCGCCCTGCTCCAGGGAACCCTACTGTAATTTGCAAAAATAGTTCCTTTGTACTATATTAAATAGGGAAGCGATCGTTCTTAGGCTAATGGGGGCGATCGTTTTTCTTTGCTAATTTTTCTTCATCTGAAGTTTCTTGTCCTAACTTAAAAAGTAACCACGACAGATGGACACGAGATCCAGGAGTTTCACCATTCGCCTGGGATGTTCGGCAAGCACTCAGTTGGGCTGCCTTTACCCGCCATCTCAATCAAGCCGCTGCCAGGCACTTCCCTTAAATAGAAGGTGCCCTAACTCCTAATTCTTAATGCTTAACTCCTAACTCCCCCTCCCCACCCCCTGACACCTGCCCCCCTCCCCTGATACTCTATAGAATGCAATCCAAAATGTGTTGTCCATTACCGAGCGACCCGTGCGAAAAATTGTTATTGCTGGCAACTGGAAGATGTATAAGACCCAGGCAGAAGCCTTGGAGTTTCTGCAAGGGTTCATGCCCCAACTGACCGAAACCCTGGAAGATCGGGAGATCATATTGTGTGCTCCCTTCACGGCTTTGGGGAGTCTATCTCAGAATTTGCACGGAAGTCTTGTTCGCCTGGGTGCCCAGAATGTTCATTGGGAAACCGCTGGGGCTTACACCGGTGAAATTGCGCCGCCCATGCTGACAGAGCTCGGCGTCCGGTATGTGATTGTCGGGCATAGCGAACGACGGCAGTATTTTGGCGAGACTGATGAAACCGTAAATTTACGCCTGAAGGCCGCTCAGTCGGCTAGGCTGATTCCCATTCTCTGTGTTGGTGAAACCAAGCAACAGCGAGATGCGGGCGAAACAGAGGCTATTATTATTAGCCAACTGGAAAAAGGTCTTAAGGGAATAGACCAGCAAACTTTGGTGATTGCTTACGAGCCAATTTGGGCGATCGGAACGGGGGATACCTGCGAATCGAAAGAAGCCAATCGGGTCGTTGGTTT
The DNA here is from genome assembly GCA_049581985.1 of Kovacikia sp. Taxonomy (GTDB): domain Bacteria; phylum Cyanobacteriota; class Cyanobacteriia; order Leptolyngbyales; family Leptolyngbyaceae; genus Kovacikia. The sequence continues at coordinate 417 of JBAUTA010000526.1, read as the reverse complement.
GATTCGTAGCCGTCTGACCAATCCTAATGTCTCTATTCAATACGGCGGTTCCGTCAAGCCTGAAAATATTGATGAAATTATGGCTGAGCCTGAAATTGATGGGGCGTTGGTTGGGGGAGCCAGCTTACAGCCTGATAGCTTTGCCCGAATTGTAAATTTCAAGTAAGGGTCCCAGGTAAGCGCAAGGGGTTAATTAGCAAAAAGTAACAGCAAGCGCCAAAAGGCGAGCGGCTAGTAGGGATGGGCGGAAATACGCCTACCGTTTGTAGAGCAGGCTTCTAGCCTGCGCGGGCAAGATGCCCGCTCTACGGTAGCTAAACTTGAGCCGCACTCTACTAGCTCTTTTTAAGGGCGTGAGGCACAGTGGGGCATGAAGACCCTCACTGTGCCTCACATTTTTGTACTTCATCTCTGTAC
>JBAUTA010000525.1:0-2869 GCA_049581985.1 Kovacikia sp. | reverse complement strand
ACCGGAAACTGGGTGACAACACAAACTCTGGCTGCAACAGGGATGGAGGAGAGCATCCAGACATAGGACACTATTCAGAAGAAAATAGGGGAGGGTGATTCAAAACCATCCAGTAAAACCCGACTTTCTGAATGACCTCCAGATATTGTTGAAAGTCCAGAGGTTTCACAACGTAGCTATTAACTCCCAGATCGTAGCAATTATTCAGGTCGCTGTCTTCCTGGGAGGACGTCATCACAACGACAATCAAGTTTCTGGTCCTGGGATGGGCCCGTAAAGCTTGTAGCACTTGAATACCGCTAATCTTGGGTAGCTTTAAGTCTAGCAAAACTAAGCGGGGCAAAGGGCGGAGAGGAGTGCTTTGCTGTCCCAATAGGTAGCTCAATGCCTGTTCACCATCAGTTGCAATATCCATCTGGTCAAGAAAGCCATAGGTACCCAGTGCCAACCGGATCAATTCCCTATCGTTGGGGTCATCTTCCACCAACAAAATGCGCGTTGGCTCAATTCTCAAAACCCCTCTCATTTCCACAATTGTATTCCCTAAAGATGCCTAATCTCATCTGGGCTATTGCCAATCGTGAAGAAGAAGGTTGCCCCCTGGTTGGGTTGGCTTTCTGCCCAGATATTTCCCCGATGCCGGCGAATAATTTGCTGAACGATCGCCAATCCAATGCCAGTTCCTTCAAATTCTGACTGGGTATGCAATCGCTGAAATGCTCCAAATAACTGGTCTGCATAAGCCATCTGAAATCCAACCCCATCGTCGCGGATAAATATTATGCCATCAGATAATGTGCCAATTTCAATCACAGCAGGACGACGATCGCGACTAAATTTAAGGGCGTTAGCCAACAGATTGACAAACACCTGTCGCAACAGCGTGGCATCTCCCCGGACGGTAGGCAGATTGCCCACGGTGAAAACAGGTCGGTTGATGCTTGCCGGTTTCAAGGCAGATTCAGGGGGAATTTCCTCCAGTACCTGAGCCAGGGCCGTTTCCGCCAACTGCCTTAGATTAACGAGATCATCTTTCATAGGGCGACGCCCCACCCGTGATAAGGTCAACAGTCCGTCCACTAACTGGCCCATTTTCAGACTACTTTCCTGAATCACCTGAAGATAATAGACTACCTTTGCATCGGTTAACTGTCCGTTCTGTTGCAGTCGATCCTCTAACGCTGTGACGAAACCGTTAATGTGACGCAAGGGAGCACGTAAATCGTGGGACACGGAGTAGGAAAAAGATTCCAGTTCTCGATTGGCAGCCTCTAATTGCACGGTGTGATCGGCGATTAGCTGACGGGTCTTGACTAATTCTGTAATGTCGCGGACAGCGCCAATCAAGGCATATACTTTGCCATCAGACTGCTTCAGCGGAATTTTGTAAATGTCCAGATAGGAAGTCCCCTGGGGATTCAGGTAAGGCATCTGGAAATGCAAGGTTTCACCCGTCTCAAATACCTGTTGGTTTTGCTCAGCGAAGTTAGCTGCGCGTTCAGGCGGAAAGCACTCGAAAATCGTTTTACTTTCTATCTGTTGCCGATTCGCAAAGCCAATAAAATGAGCATTTTGATCATTGCAGAAGAGATATCTCATCTCTTCGCGATCGAGGACAAAAATATAGTCAGGCAAGGCGTTAATCAGAGTCAGAAGTTCAGCGGTGCGTTGTTCAACCAGTGTTTCTAGTTCGAGGTTTTGCTGCTCCAGGGTTTTGTTGAGAATCTGGATTTCATGCTCTGCCTGTTTGTGGGCGCTAATATCAAGAATCACCCCAATCATACGGGTGATTTGCCCAGATTCGTCATAAATTCCCCGTCCTCTGCCGTTGACCCAGTGCAGACTACCATCGGGATAGATCACCCGATACTCTGCTTCAAAATCCGTATGGGTTTCTGCTGCGTGGGTTACTGCTTGCTCGATACGATCAACATCTTCGGGATGGACCCGCTCTCGCCATGCCTGGTAGCTGGATTGTATCTCGCCAGGAACTAACCCCAATAGTCGGGCGTGGTTGTCGTTCCAACTCACCTCGTTGGTAGAGACTTGCCAGTCCCAACTGCCAATATGGGTGAAGTCTAAGACGAGGTTAAGAAACTCGTTGTTTTGTCGAAGCTCCTGTTCTGTCTGGTTGTGAGCGGTAATGTCGATCGCAACCCCACCCGCCAGGGGGGACTCACCCCCCCCCCCGGTAGCGGAAACTTATAGACTAGAAATTCCCCCAGGGTACCGTCTAACCGGAGAGCCCGTTCGATCGCCTTTAATGCCTGGTTTGTCTCAACTACAGTGGAAATATTTCGAAGAAATTGTTGAGCAATCTCTGGGGGATACAGGTCAACGATGGATTTGCCAATCCCATCCTCCTGCGAAAGATGGAACGTTCGAGCGTAGGTTTGGCTCATGTAAACCATTTGCCCTTCCGCATTGGCGATCCAGGCAGCAACCGGACTATGGTTCATAAACGCGTGAAACAGTTCTTCGCTCTCCTGCAGGGCGGCCTCTGTCCGTTTGTATTTGATGAGTAATGTCGAGTGGTTCGCCGTAATATCCTGCAAATTCTTTGCAAATCTTTGCTCAGACTGTCTCAAACACCAGTAAAGCACTAAAACTGCGGCCAGCAGGAAGATCCAACTCTTCAAACTCTGTAAGTGAAGCCGTGTGACTGAATCCGGCGCGATCGCAGCCACCCCCCAATCAAAAGCCAGCAGCAGCAACCCGCCAGTTACAAAACAAATCCCAGGAACTGTAAGAGAGGGGGACTTGGAGAAACCTGAGGGCGACTCAGCAAGACATCGCTTTCTGAAGCGCTTTCTGAAGCGGGTTGTTGCTTCTGCATCAAGAGTCAGGTAATAGAAGGAAACTGTCAGAT
>JBAUTA010000524.1:0-2005 GCA_049581985.1 Kovacikia sp. | reverse complement strand
CAAGCATTTGAGCTTGATTACAATCTATTTACAAACACTCTCTTAGCGGCAAAAGTTCAGAGGAAAGGCGGATTTTAATCTTTCAATACTTGTTCAACTTCAGCCGATTTCCCAGGTTTTTTCTGGGGGTTAAAATGCGCTTCTAACACCTGACGTACCATGGGAGCAGCAACCGAGCCGCCACCCCCGCCAGAATTCTCTCCAAAGGCAACTACTACGATTTGGGGTTTATCTGCGGGAGCGTATGCTCCAAACCAGGTATGGGTTTTGCGCCCAAAATCCTCCGCTGTACCACTTTTTCCAGCAACTGGAGGAAGATTGGGGCTGCTCACTGCGGTTCCCGTCCCACCTGACACCACTGCCCGTAGCCCCTGCTGCAAAATTCGTACTGTATCGGGCTTTAAGTTCAGCGACTCTCGCCAGCTTTGGGAAGCTTCATTGTCTTTGAGCAAATGGGGTTTAACCAAATATCCACCATTCGCGGGGACGGCGAACATCACGGCGACTTGGAGCGGCGAAGTCTGTAAAAAGCCCTGCCCGATCGACATATTGACCGTATCACCTAGAAACCAGCCTTCCCCAAGCTGTTTTTGTTTCCAGGCATCATCAGGAACTAGCCCTGCAAACTCCTCTCCAGCCAGTTCAATTCCAGTCTTGCGCCCAAACCCAAACCGCTGGGTCCATTGGATCAGGGTTTTGTCGCCAACTCCCATGCCAATCTGATAGAAAAAGGTGTCGCTACTCCAGGCTAGGGCCCCCACAAAGTCGAGAGGCCCAAATCCAGCGCGGTTCCAGTCGCCAAATTCGATGCCGCCAACCGTAATCGAGGGATAGGTTGGCAAAACCGTACTGGGACTAAATTTGCCGGACTCTAGCCCTGCGGTGGTGGTTACTATCTTAAAGGTACTGGCTGGTGGAAACCCTTGCAGAGTGCGGTTAACAAAAGGATGATCTTCACTCTGTAGCTGTTTCCATTGGGCATCACTAATGCGAGCAGAGAACAGATTAGGGTCAAAGGCCGGACGGCTAACCATGGCTAAGACTGCCCCGTTGTTGGGATCGATCGCCACAATTGCCCCTTTGCGATCGCCCAGGGCTGCTTCTGCTGCCTTTTGCAAATCCAGATCCAGGGTCAGCCTGACATCCTGTCCGGCGCGGGTTGGTTTTCTGCCCAGCACTTTGACGACTTGCCCTGATCCATCTACCTCAACCTGCTGTCCGCCCCACTCTCCGCGCAGGAGGGTTTCATAGGCAGACTCAATGCCCATCTGCCCAATCACATCCCCCAGGCGATAGCCCTGTCCCTTGTGCAGAGCCAGATCGCGATCGCTCATTTCCCCCGTATAGCCCAAAACATGGGCTGCCAGGTCACCATTGGGATAATACCGCACTGCTTCCGGCTCAATCTGCACCCCTTCCAACTCATGCCCATACTCCGCCAGGGCCGTCACCTGGGCCGGGCTGATACTGCGAGCCAGGCGGATGAGGAAGGGCGAATTGTAGCCAGCTTGTTCTAACCGCTTGGTAATATCGGCTTCTGGAATATTCAGAATTTGGGAAAGGCGCTTGGATGTGGTGGCCCACTCAGCCTTCTTCCGGGCCAGGGGCCAGAGAAAGACTGAATGGGATAAACGACTTACTGCCAGGAGGTTGCCTTTACGATCCAGAATCTTGCCTCTCTCTGGCTGCTTAGGAATTAACCGGATACGATTGTTATCCGCCAATTGGCGATTTCTTTCACCCTCAACCAGTTGGAGGTGAATTAAACGGCTCCCAATCCCCCCTAATAAAAGGACAGAAATCGTCAGCATGACAGCGATGGACTGGTACTGTCGGCCAACCGATCGGGGATTGGCCTGATGGGGCATTGAGGAGGGCTGGATCGGCGTCATACACTCAAAAGTAGCAGATTCTAACTGGCAAGTAGGGGGTGGAGGGTAGAGCTGCGACCTGAGCAGCGCTCGTCTAAACATCTCAGACCGACGGTGGGGGACAGGGAGATGAA
>JBAUTA010000523.1:0-3766 GCA_049581985.1 Kovacikia sp. | reverse complement strand
TCCTTGAGGAATTTCCTCCTTGTAATGCCCCCACCAGACGCCCCTAAAGCCCTTTGAAACAGAATCATCCCACAGTTCAAACTCCGTCTTGATATATTGAACCTGCCCCCCGTTGCGATCGCGAATTTTGCGATTCCAGACCTTCTCAAACCAACAATTTTGAACCAGCAGCTTCGGTACCGGGTTACCGATTCCGCAAGGCTCCAATAATTTCAATCCCTGAAATAACTCCTTCCCCAACTCTGCAACCGTGACCACCAGATCAATTTGGAGTGCGGGGGAGGCCATAGAATCAGAAGCCTGACGCGATTTTTGGTTAATCGCGTCTGTAAACAACGGAATATTTTCGACAGGAAGGCTCAACCCTGCTGCATAGGGATGCCCACCAAAGCGATCGAGCAAATGTGCCTGATCCTGCACCAATTGGTAAAGGTCAATGCCATTGACGGAACGGGCCGAGCCACGAGCGAAGGGATAGGGCGGATGAGGGGGGGGAGCCACGCCTCTCCCCTCCAGCCTCTCCGCTTCACGACTTAGCAAAATCGTCGGACGCCCATAATCCTGGGCAACCTGTCCGGCAACCAGCCCCAAGACTCCGGGTTGCCATTGATCGTCTGCCAGCACAATCACACGGGTGGTGGAAAGATCCAACTGACTCAGGCGAGCAGCCACCTGCTGGGTGACATCTTTTTGGAGGGTCTTGCGGCGGGCATTTGCGAGTTCTGTCGCTTCTGCCAGTTGGGTACAGAGATGGTTATCCTGGCTGGTGAGCAGTTCCACACAAAAGTGGGCATCCCCCTGGATACGACTAACCGCATTGATCCGGGGACCCAGACCAAAGGAAATATCGGTGGGACGATCGCCACTCCGTTTACAAAACTCCAGTAGCTTTGCGACACCGGGTCTGGTAGCAGTGGCAGGGTTAGACTGTTTTTGCAGTTGCTCAATGCCGCGCTGTGCTAGATAGCGACAATCACCTTTTAGCTCCACCAAATCTGCAATCAGTCCGATCGCGACCAGATCCAACAATTCCTCCAGGGGCTTTTGGGGAATCTCAGGCATACTCTGGTAAAGCGCCTCTACCAGTTTGTACGCGACTGCAACCCCCGAAAGCGTTGCCAGCGGGTGCGCGCCAGGCAAGTAACGGGGATTGATAATCGCAACCACTGGCGGACGCTCGACAGGCAGCGTGTGGTGATCTGTGACAATGACATCCATCCCCAAACTGCGGGCGTACTCAATTTCATCCAGGTTAGTGCTGCCCGTATCGCACGTAATGATGAGGCAACAGCCTTTCGCAGCTAGAACATCAATGCCCTGACGAGATAGCCCATGGGACTCAGTCAGGCGATTGGGAATATAGTAAACCAGTGTTTTCTGCTGACCAAAAAACTGTCCCAATCCATCCCATAGCACTGCGGTTGCTGTCACCCCATCGGCATCAAAATCGCCCCAAATAGCAATGACTTCACCCCCAACACGGGCCTGCTGGAGGCGATCGATCGCCAACCGTATCTCTTGCCCAAACTCAAACGGACTGGTGGGTGAGTACTGATTTGCATCCAAAAAGCCGGCAAGCTGGGTTGGATCTTGAAGCCCTCGCTGCCAGAGAAGTTGAGCTAAATATTTTCCAGCGGCATTAGGCGCAAACGATTTAACCGCTTCCATGAACCACTCTGGGAACTGAGCGTCTGATTGAATCTGCCATTGCATCGATTGTTCTGGCATAGGTTAAAAGAGTTGGGCGTGAGGGATTGGGCTTAATTCCCATTGTCTATCACCCCACCCCTTGCCTACCACCCCATTCAGACTTTCCCTATCTTCGGCTACGCCCGACAGGTGACCCACCATTTCTCCTATCTTAATAGTTCATTTGTACTAAAAATGCTAATCTAAGGAGTCCCATATAGTGCAATTGTTCCATGAACCTCAAAATTCCGGACTGTTGGACAAACGTGCTCGGAGCCTCCTTAGTGCTTCTTGCCTCTAGTACCTTCTTTCACGGCTTTAGACCTCTATCGTCCGCGCAAGAATCAGCAAAAGAAAGCGTGGAAACCGCACCAGCATCGATCGATCACTCATCCACAGCAGCGACTTCTTTCTCCTATGTTGCCGCTTCTGCTCCCGCTTCCACCAATGCTTCTGTCCCCAGTGCAGCGAACTCTGCGCTGCCTGCCTGTCCGACTCCCAACCAAAAGGGAACTGGTGTCTTGATTGAGGGCGATCGTCCTGGAGAAACAACCGGTCGCAAGGAGAAAATCGAAGAAGTCGTGCGGCAAAATCGACTCACAGGAAAGTGGTGTACTTCCGCCAAAACTCGCAATGCCACCTGGAATATGGACGGTATCAGCGTAGATGAGGCTCTAAGAGCATTTGATCTCTTTAAATCTGCGGGCCTGATCTCCCTTGCCCATCCAACCAACTCACCCGTTCCTGGAAAAGTTACCTGGCAACGAACCGGAGCGGAGGGCAACGGCTCCGTCTCTGCCCGTCCCCAGATAGATCCGGCCTCCCCATTGACTTCACCCAATCTACAGGGGAGCGGCGAATCTGGCATTAATCGGAGGATGGGTAGAGCCCCCAACTTCCCGAATGCCCGATAAGCTCTAGGGGCTTAGCATTCGGACGAAAACCTTAGCAATAACCAAAAGCATACCTGCCGAATGCTAAGCCCTTTGGATTGGAGCAGTCGATGGTATTCAATTCACGATTCTAAGTAGCGACACCATTAAATTCCGTCTGTGGAAGAATCAAGAAAGGCAGGAAATCTAAGGGTAATAGCCCGCTATTCCGTCCTGATTCACCCACTGCACCGATGCGACTCTCACCGCAGGGACAACAAGCGGCTTTCCTTCTATTTGCCTGACGGAAGCATAGCTAATCGCGATTTGAAAGCTGCCAAGCTCGCCGGGTCTTAAAAGCGCTTGATCAACTCCGACGTTTTGTGTTTGGACTGCGCCACTACTGTCCTGAATTTCAAGCGTAACGAGCACGTTTCTAATGCTCTGGCTGGTTTGGTTTTGAATTTTGCCATTCGTAATCCAGAACCCATTGCTAAAATACACTTGCATCGCCGCTTGAGGCACCCGACCCCGATGGAGGGATCGGTCGATCTGTGCTGGTCCCCGTTGGGTGTTTGGAACGTTATTAGTTCTGATTGCAGTTCCAATACACATTTGCGTTAGATCGATCGACTCTCCGTAAGGATTGATTAAATAGCAAGAGGCATCAGGCTCACTGGGTAATGAGAATACAGGAGTTGCACAAGTAGAGGCTAAAAGGGCAAGAGGAATAAACCAGTACGGTGCTTTCATCGGATTTTCTCCAGAAGGGGTTACTGTTTAAATCCGCTTCAGCTCCGCAAAAACCCGTATCAGGAATATAAACTTTTTTAAAGTTCTTTCCTCCCCTTGCCCTCCCACTCTCTTACAGCGGTTGTCATATCAATTTATACCAATTTAAAAAATGGAGGTTGCAAATGGGGGTGTGGGGGCTTCGCCCCCAGCCAGGGGTTCCACCTCTGCACCCCGTCCCCAATCTGCCCTGTTCGCTATTCAAATTGGTATTAATGGGAGAATACGGCAGCTCAGTCCCCTCCCAACCTCCCTTAACAGGGTGCCGCAGGCCGTGGGGTAGACAGGCAAAGAGCACCATTTAAATCGGTATCAAAATCTGTAAAACCAAAGCACTTCCCGGCTGAGGGTTGAGTCGTGTGGGCGATACCTACCCTACCGCAAGCGGCTGTAGGTAATGATCAAGCTCACAG
>JBAUTA010000522.1:0-3675 GCA_049581985.1 Kovacikia sp. | reverse complement strand
ATATCTGGGGCGACATGGTGTGGAACAAGATGATCAATCGGACCACCAAACCTGGCAATTTCTTTTACTAGACTACTGCTTAGGAAGCTGTATTCGTTGGAAGTTGCCAGAAAAACAGTTTCAATCTTGTCAGAGAGGGTTTTATTAGTATGCGCCATCTGAAGCTCCATCTCAAAGTCGGAGAGAACCCGTAACCCTCGGAGCAGGACTTGAGCCTGGCGTATCCTGGCATAGTTTACGGTTAGGCCATCAAAACTATCGACTTCCAAGTTGGGTAGATGGCGGGTAGCTTGGCGAATTTGCTCGATTCGCTCTGCTACTGTAAATAAAGGGGATTTGTTAGGGTTTCGTAAAACAGCTACAACCACCTGTTCAAAGAGCTGACAGCCTCGCTCAATAATGTCGAGGTGCCCCAGAGTAATCGGATCAAAGCTTCCAGGATAAATCGCAAGCACAGGCAGAACCAAAGCTACTGAGGCGATTATAAAAGCAAATGTTACAAAGCAAGACGGCTCCACAAACATCCTGGTTAGAAAGAGGCGGGGTGGGTAGTGCTAGAAGGGGAACGGAGAGGTCGCTTCCAGGTAAAAGGTGCACTGTTTGGCTGGGATGTTTACGCCTCCCCTAAAGTCATCTTTTGTTGAATTGCCTCCAACGGCTGGCTGAATATTAAGCATCCGTAAAGAACTTATCCAGCCGATCAGCTTGAAGGCTTCAATAGAGTCGGTCAACTTTGATTCAGGGGGCAAGCCAGTGATTACCAGGGATGTTTTGTCGGGAGTCTACCAGGCTGATCCGGCTTTAGTGCACGAGGCGGAAGGGGCGATCGCTGATTTTGAGCGGTCGATCGCTCCTAGTGCCTGGCCCTTCTTAGACAAAGCAACGGTAATCGCAGATCTCCGCGCACGGGTCAACGACCCCTTTCAAATCAATCAAGGGGGACAACCTTTCTGTGGTCCGGCGGCGGTTTTGTTTGAACTGGTTCGCAAACAGCCAAGCCGCTATGTTGAAATGTGCCGCAGCCTGTTTCTGGTGGGTGGTTTTCAGGGATACTCCCATTACATTGCCGCCTCTGACGAATTACGGCACAATAGTCGCGGTGATTTAAAGATGGGACAGGCGGATTGGATGGTTCTGGCAACCCTGCGGGAAATGGAAAATGTCTTGTTTCCAGTGGAGCCGAATGCCCCTGATTTAATGCGTGACCTGGCAGGAATGACCAAATCCTGGGAAATGAAAGGCTGGATTCGAGAAATTCTGGGCTACAAAAATGCTGACTATAATCACTCCTACGTGATGTTTGATATCAAGGCGATGAACGATGCCGCCAGTGCAATTCAGGCGGGAGGGGTTGCCTTTGCCCTGATTACAGCGGAGGGCATGCTGGGCGACAATTCTCCCTTAATTCCTTTCCCTAGCCATTGGATCGCGATCCTGGGAAATATTGCGGTTCAGAGCGATCCCGTGAATTTTGATATTTATACCTGGTCAAAGCAAATGCATCTAGCGATGGATTCAGGTTCCCTTAAGAAATACCTTTGGGCGACGGTGACTGGAACCCCCTAAAACGATTTCCCGCTCCCTTTTAGAAACTTGACATAGACCCGATCGCACCTTTCGGTTTCAATTCCTGTTGTCGGCTGATAGCTACTGCTTTCGTAGAGCTTGACAGCTTCTGCCAAAACGCTGGCGGTTTCAATCCAGATTTCGCTGAAATGGCGAGTGGCGATCGCCGCTTCCAACTGGTGCAACAAAAACCGTCCCAATCCCTGTCCTCTCGCTTCTGGCAAAAGATACATCTTACGGATCTCAACTGCGTTTTCTCCCCGCCGAATGGGATAGTATGCCCCGGTGCCAACCAGCCTTCCCTGGTGCTCAATCACCCAAAACTCACCGCCAGTTGCCTGGTAGAACTGTTCCACTTCCAGCACATCCCGATCGGCTCCGGCAGGTTCCCAACCCAAACCATATTCAGTCAAAATGGAGTGGATAATTTGGGAGGCAGGGATGCGATCGTCCGACTGCCAATCGCGAATCCAAAAATTTTGATAGTGAGTGTCCACGAAAAAAAGATTGGGTAGGACTAAAAAGGGCAGGATGACAAGAGCATAGAAGGGTGGGGAAATATACGGGCAAAACCCCTGGCAATAACCACTATTTTGTCCTCATTTCCTAGCTCCTCATTTCCTAGCTCCTCATTTCCTAGCTATGGATTCTAGGTTCTGGATGCAGGGTTGAGAGTAGTTGACTTTCAACTGCGGCTAATTCCTCCAGGCGTTGATTTACCACAGACACGTCGAAATAGGTCGTTGCCAGAACCCAGTAAGCGCCATAGTGTCTTGCTTCAGATGCCATTAATCCTCGGTAGAACTTTGCCAGATCGGGATCGGGGCAATGGGCACCGAGTAAGCCCAATCGTTCGTGGCTGCGAGCTTCAATCAGGGCGGATACCAGCAGCGAATCTAACATCCGGTCGGGTTCCCTAGCCCGGATTTGCTTATTTAAGCCTGCGCCATAGGGAGGGGGTGATAGCGGTTGAAGCGGAATCTGGCGCTGTTCTAGAATCTGGTTGACCAGCTCAAAATGCTCCAGTTCTTCCCGTGCGATCGCAGTCAGCGATCGCACCAGCTTGGTGCTAGACGGATAGCGAAACATTAGATTGAGCGCTACTCCTGCTGCCTTGCGCTCGCAGTGGGAATGATCTAAGAGTACGGTATCCAGATGACTGAGCGCTTGCGTCAACCAGGTCTGAGAAGTTGGTTGTTGTAAAAATCTGATCGTTACGGGAATTGAGGAAATCACAGTCTAAAGTTGAATTAAGAAAGCATGTACCTGAAGTAAACCTGCTTACAAAAAAGCTGAGTCTGATGATCGGCGGTTCGATTTTCTAAATTGACCCTAATCATTCGTCAGGAGCGTTTTGGGAGGAACAGGAACCTCAGAATATCCTCAAAATCTAGCTTTACCGCTCAAGGAATCGTTTAACTCTATCCTGCCGGACTACTAGTGTTGCAAACACTAAATTTTGCAACATGGGGGTTTGAGGGCTTCGTCTCCAGAAGAGGGTTTCTCCCCTCTACCTCTCTCCAAAACTTTCGTTTTGGTCTACTAGTATAGCTATCGCCCACTCGGTTAGGGCATGGGATGGAAGGGGAGGGGGGTGTTGCCCCCAGCCAGGGGTTTTACTCCTATCCCCCAACCTCACCAATAGGGTACGGCTATATTAATGCAAGAGATTTACCAATCAGGGGAGCAAAACGTTTCTATAGATTACGATTAACCAGCGGTTGATATGACTATAACAACGCTCCTTATCTTTGCTACATTTGCTACTGCGCTGATTCCAGTTATTATCTCAGTGCTCCTCATCCGCAAGGCAGAATCGCGATCGCGAGAACAATTGCGGACAGCCATGAACTCATCGGTCACCCGTAGACTCGGGAGATTCTATGGCTATCCGCTGGCTCCCGACCACCGATATGTCGAGGGGGTGGGCTATCTGTTTGGAGATATTACCTGTCGGTTCAACGCTCGATCGCCCTACTTGCGCTGTGCCGTAAATCCCTCTGGTCCTTGTAAGGAATGTCCTTATTATGAATCGATGGATTTATAAGTAGGCGGCAGATGGCAGGGAAAGGGTAAACAATAAAACAGGATCACTGACAATCTTTATAG